>CBIHLW010000206.1:0-5620 GCA_966210755.1 uncultured bacterium | reverse complement strand
CATCATACCACTGTCCATAAACATTCAAGCGGTTTGTAAGATTTTGAATATCCAGCGATAATGTGCTGGTTAGATTCTTTCTGTTCCACTTCATGCTGAGGCGCAGATCTGTTCTGAAATAAGCCGGGTTCTGGTTTGAAAAAGCCTGCTTTTCCTTATAAACTGCATAGCCCTGTTGTATGGAACTGGCTTCGTCTATTGGTGTAGTACGGAGACCTCCCGAATAAATTGTTTTGATGTTGATGCCAAAGGTTTTTAACTTATTACCGGAATAAAAATCCTTACCTGCCACTAAAGAAGTAATGTAGTTTCCATTAAACCTTGTATTTCTTTCTATGCCGTCTGCTGCAGTATATTTCGACTGGTAAATGGATGTGCTGATGGTATAGTAAAAAGCATCTTCCAAATATTTTTCAAGAGAAAGTTCTATCCCATAGTTTCTTCCCTTACCCTTATTTACCAATGGTTCGGTTACATATTCACTTTCCATGTTCAGAACAGAAAGTGTGAGGCTGTCATAAATGCTTACAGGTACCTGGTATAAATGCTGATAATATATCTCCGCCTTAAACGACAACCTTCTTCCCAGTGTTCTCTGGTAAGAAAATATATAATGATGCGCTCTTGTTAGATCCAGTTCCTTATTTGGCTGGCTACCCTGATTTTCAGCAAAATAAATTCCAAAAGCCTGAACCTGGCTATGTCCCCCATAGCCTAATGCAAAGCTGTTCTTTCCGTCTGCCTGCCATTTTAAAGAAGCTCGTGGCTCCAATGCCTGCGTATTATTATAAAGCAGTTTTAAAAAATGGAATCCTCCATTGATTGTTATATCATTTGCAGGTTTGTACTGCCATTGTGTAAACGCCTGTATGGTCCTGGTATTATTTCTGGTGTTTATCAACTCAATTAAAGGAGCCTGCTCGTTCTCTATGGCTTTTTTATAATAGTCAAAGCCAATCTGGCTCAATATAGCTCCTGCTCTTAAGATCGATCTGCCTGAAAATTTATGATTCAGGGTTGTTGAAGCGGTCCATTTACTGGTGCGGTAATGGTCTTTATAATCTTCGCGCAGGGTAAGATCGTCCTGCAGAAAATAATATTCTTCTCCCGTTTTATTGTACGAAAATGAAAATGCGGAACGCAAGCGGGATTTTGAACTTAATAAAATACTATGCGTAATTCCGGCTGCACCAGTATTGGAAACATAGTTGAACTGGTTACGGTCATCGTCTGATTTCCATTCTGTAGAATCCCTGCTGGCCCTGGCTTTCTGGTTGCTCAGTCCTCCAAATCCAAACAGGGTAAAAGTTCCTTTTCTTTTTGTAGGCAGATAAACATGATAAGAAAGATCCTGGAAATTGGTTGCGCCACCTTCCATTGAAATTCCCATCTTATTCAGGATCTCAAGTGTTGAATACCGGTAATTTACCAGGTACGATCCATCGTAAAAAGGAAGTATGGGACCTTCGGCAGCGGCATTCAATCCCAGCAAACCAGCCTGCAGGGTATATTCTCTCTTTTCATTATTTCCCCTGCGCAGTTTGAGATCAAACACACCGCTTAGTGCATTACCATACTCTGATGCAAATGCACCGGTTATAAAATCAGAATTAGACAATAGCTGTGCGCTCAAAATAGAGATACCCCCGCCGCTGCTTCCCGTACTGCTGAAATGATTCGGATTGGGAATATCAACGCCCTCCATCCTCCATAATAAACCTGTTGGAGAATTTCCTCTGATAATGATATTATTGCTTCCATCATCCGCAGTTACAACACCCGGAAATCCCGTTGCCATTCTTGATGGATCATTTACTGCAGCCGCATACTTCTGCGTTTCTTCAACAGAAAACGCCCTTGCACTAACCGCGCTCATATCATTCAGCGGCTTATTTTTTCTACCGGATGTTCTTATAATGATCGTTTCTTCCGTCTTCACACTATTTTCCAGTGAGAATGTAAGAACTGTTTCTTTTCCTGATATCAGGTTAATATTGTTCAAAAACAATTCCTTATAGCCCATTGCAGTTACGGATAAATGAATAACGCCAATGGGAAGTGAACCAAAACGGAATTCACCTTCAGCGTTTGTCAGAACAGATTTATTGAGTGATGGAATTGTTACAGTTGCTCCCTGTACGGGCGTTTGAAGCACCTGGTCAATTACAATTCCACGCAATTGCTGTGTTGGCAGTTGCGCTTTTGTTGATAATGAAAAGAAGAGGAATATGGTCAAAAAAATGCAGATGCACTGCCTGGATGCAATTTTTCTCCTGTTCACATTTCTTTCTCCTGTCTCGTTGGTCATGGTTGTTATTTAAAGGGATAACAACCCACCATCTTTCCACCCCTATTCCGGATCAGAAAATATTAATACCTGCATTCCATCCTAACCATCCTTTAACATTTGGACCCAGTCTCCAGGTTTTCCATCCTGATGGAGGAACAGTGGTGCGGTATCCGGGAAATTTTTCATCCTGGTAAGTATGGTATGCATTAAATACCGGTCCTCCAAAAAGAGATACATACTTACCAAGCTTTATATTGATGTTTAATTTCCCTTTTGCTAAAATATTGGCATACTCCCAGGAACCGAGGTAGAGATGCTGTGCAGTAAATTCAGGATTCACCGAAAATATTTTTCCAATAGGAAGCTCTGTTCCAATCCCATAACCAAATGTGAAGACCTCGTTGCTGTCACTGAAATTCATGCCTGCCTGTAATATATTATACAACCTCCGGCTTCCGGTTTTAAATGCTGCGTTGGCATTTACCAGTTCGTCTGAATAAAAAGAAAGCTTGTGGTAACCTTTGAATACAATATTGATCAGGCCAATACCCAAACCATCAGATGTATCTGAAATATTGATCAGGCCAATTTGTACACCTTTAACGTGTTTGGCATAATTGATCACCCCACTTACCTGAACACCTGTGAGGGTCCGGTTGCTGAAATTCATCAGGCCTGCTATTTGCGACCCGGTTACATTGTTTTTCGCAAAATTTCCTACACCCGCAACCTGCACGCCATCAACTTTGTCAGTTACATGATTATAAACACCTGCGGCCTGGAAACCAACCAGTTTTCCCTTAACAAGGTTATTTACCCCTGCCACCTGGAACCCTTTCACTGTATCCAGAACAGTATTATTGATGCCGGCAGCCTGGAAACCTTGCACATAACCACCTACTATATTAAACAATCCACCAACCTGCACATACCGGACAGATTTTTTATCTATGTTGAAAAGTCCTCCGATCTCCAATCCATTGACGCCCCCATTATACCCACCCAAAACATTGAGTGAAAAGTTATTGACCACCTGCGCACTCAATTGTCCATGTGTACCCAGACCGGGTGTAAGTGAAAACTGAAAAGCACGTGTGGTAAAAAATTTTTTCAGGTTGATGCCCTGTATCTTTTGTTCCGGAGTGGCAAGCCATGCTCCGATTTGTGTTTTTTCAACTTTTGCAGAATCAGTCTTAGAATAGGTGTATTCGCGAATGCCCGAATCAGCCTGCTGCACCCGTATTTTGAATTGTTCGGGCGCAAAGTAATCATCAGGACCTATAATAGTATAAGTGCCGGATGAAGCGGGAAGCATGGTAATGGTTACCTGCTGATTATAGCCGGCATCAACCGCAAAACTGGTGTCCCTATAAAAATCCTTGCTTACAGTCAGGAATATTCTTTTCTTTTTTTGCCTGAACCGCAAACTGAAAAAACCATTAACGTTCGTAAGCGTGGATGCCAGAAGGCTGGCTTCATAAATACTTGCATTATGTATCCAGTAACCGGTTAGATCGTCCAGCACATAACCACTCACCACGTAATATTTATTATCAGTTGCAGCTTTATTAGTAACAATGGTCAGTTTAACAGGCGCCTTCCTGATGATGATATAGTTTCCACTTTCCCTGAATTCATAATTGTCAGGCAAAAGTATTTCCAACCATTGTTTAACAGGTTTGCTTGATGAAGCCAGTGTAATGATGCTGTCTTTTTTAATGATGTTGCTATTATAAGAAAAATAAAAATTTCCCTTGTTACTTAATATTTCAAGAACATTGTCAAGCCTTTGACTATTGGCTTCTATTGTAATATTCTTATTCAACAGGTTTTGGGATGAAGCCAGGCTGACTATTGCGGTCAACAGGCCCGTAATGAGTAATCGATTACTCAGCAATTTCAATTTCATATACAGTTTATCTATCTTAAAATAATGCTGCTGTCCTTTTTTACAATTTCTATCTGATAGGTGTTGAATGTTTCCTGTATGATCTCAAGGATCACATCAAGCGATTCGTTGGAAAAGGTTACATCAAGTGGCAGGGTTCTCAATTCATCTCTCTCAATTACTATATTTACTCCATATGCTTCGTTGAGCACGGCTGCCAGTTTCCAGAGTGGGGTATTTTCACAAACAAATTCCTTACTGCGGTAGTAATTATATAATTGTTCTTTTTCAATTTGCGGGATCAATACAGAATCATGGGGTTCAACAACCAGTTTCTGGTTCGGCTTTAATTCAACGGAACGGTGCTTTTTAATTACCTGTACAATCCCGGTTTCCACTATCACTTCTGTAATTCCATTTTCAGATTTGATGTTAAAAGAGGTACCCAGCACTTTCACTGTAATATCATTTACTGAGATCTCAAAAGGTTTATTGGGATCTGCTTTAATATTAAAGAATGCTTCGCCATTCAAATCAACACTTCTTTTTTTACTGCCGAATGTTTCAGGATAAATAAGCGTTGAATTCTTATTCAGTGTAATTACAGAACCATCAGGCAGTGTATCTGTAAGCACCGAGTTAGTTGTATGGAGTGAAAGTTGTTCAACCGGGGCTTTCTCACTTACCAGGATATATGATAACAAGGCAGCACCGGCAATGACGATCAGGAGTGCGGCAATGCGTAACCATCCGGTTCTTCTGTGAATTGCAATTACCGGATCTGAAGATTTGATCCTGGATTGAAAACGCTTCCAGGCCAGTTCTTCATCAACCCTGTTTTCTGAAGCCATAGCCCTGCTTTTGTTCCAAATGTTTTGAAGTTGCTCAAAATATTTCCTATTGTGCTCCCCTTCATTCATCCATTGCTCCACTGCATGAGATTCATCTGAAGAAGTTTCCTGCAGTAAATATTTTACCAGCAGCTCATCGTTGATATTTGAATGTATTTCACCCACCTGCTAATATTTACTATTAATGAATAATAAAATAATAACCAGAAAATCAACCAGTTTAGTTCTTAGAATTTATAAAGCCTTACCCATGTGATTTTCCACTGTTTTTACGGAGATATTCAGTTTATCGGCTATTTCCCTGTAACGCAATTCTTCAAACCTGCTCAGCTGAAATACTGTCCGGCATTGTTCGGGCAATTCATTCAAAGCATCTTTCAGCTTTTCCTGCAATTCTCTTAATTGGATCCTGGAAGATGCAGAACCTTGTCCGGGTTCGGCCCTGTGCGATACAAAGAGGTGGTGCTCAGACCTCACCTTAAGGTGCTTGAGATAATTAAGGGATTCATTATTTACAGCCCTGTATAAATAAGCTGCAATGGAACCATTAATTGTAATTGACTGATTCCTTTCCCAAAGCTTGTAAAAAAC
>CBIHLW010000205.1:0-5620 GCA_966210755.1 uncultured bacterium | reverse complement strand
CCTTGTACTGTTCAAAATAATTTCTAAGTTCATTAATAAAATGCCTGGGCATTTCATCAATGGAGGATATATGATTAACTGAAGGATCTTTGGTGGCTACAGCAATGATCTTGTCATCTTTTTCACCTGAATCTATCATTTGCATATTTCCAATTACGGTGGCTTCAACCAGGCATAAGGGCTGAATGGACTGAGAGCACATTACCAGTATGTCAAGTGGATCATTATCGTGTCCCAGCGTTTGTGGTATGAAACCGTAATTTACCGGATAATGAAAAGAAGAATAGATCACACGATCAAGTTTAAGCAATCCCGTTACTTTGTCGATTTCATATTTTGTACGGGAGCCCTGTGATATTTCTATCATGGCATTTACCTGTTCAGGAGATCTCTCGCCATAACCGGCTCCATGCCATGGATGCAGAACATGAATGGTTTTCATTAGTTAAATAGTTTAAAACCGGCGAAGGTGGCAAGCAGGCCGGCAATGATGCTAATTGATGTATAAAGTATAAAGATCATCCAGCGGTTATCCATCATCATTTGTACACTTTCGTGGGTAAATGCAGAAAAAGTTGTAAATCCTCCACATAACCCGGTAATTAATAAAAGCCTTTTTGATTCATCCCAGCCTTTTATGGAAAGCGCCCAGAAAATGCCAATTAAAAAACAGCCGGTGATATTCACGGCAAGGGTACCGAATGGAAATTCAGAATTAAAGGTGCGCTGGCACATGTATCGCAGTATGCTGCCTATGCCTCCTCCAAGGGCTACGAGTAATAAATTATTCAACATTTGGTGGAATATCAGCTAAGGGAAAAGTATATTTCAGATCAACAAGCCAGTTTCCGTTCTTGTTTACAAGCTTCACGGAATCTCTCCTGCTGTTATAGGAATTTGAATAAAAGATGATGGAAACACTATCGCTTACTTTGCGTGTTTCATAAATGGTGGGTTCAGATTCCCTCATATTCCTTTTGTCCTCAGAGGAAAGATTGATGTATTTTTTTTCAGTTTCATAAAGCCAGCGGTTGTTCTCCGGATCCTGCACCATCAGTTTGCCTGCATCATCAAAATTTCCATCAAGTACATTATTGATGAACATGCCTGCAGCATCATGAGCGCCTTCTGCAGCTATCTTTTCATCATTATCATTACAGGCTGATAACAACACCATTAAACAAAACACCAATTGTTTCATGTGTGCAAAGCTAAGAGGATAATGAATACAGTAAAATGGATAATTTATCCAGTAGTCTATGATGGAAGTAGGCTTTACTGTGGAGTGATCAAAGAAAAAAAATAGCCGGTGAAATCAGAAGATACTTTCATGATGCTTCTTATTTCACCGGCTATAAAACCTGGAACTACCAGGCTTTATAATGTAAAAGACGTTGAATAATAATTCCTGGTGCCTGCAGGTTACGCTACCATCTTCTTTCCTTGCGTTCTTTTTTTTCCTGTTCTTCAATTTCCATTTCTCTTTGTCCTTCCTTGTCGTAAGCTTTCAGGATGGCTTTTACAAGCTTATGTCTTACCACATCCTCTTCATCCAGTTCAATATATCCGATGCCATCGATATTTTTCAGGATCCGGCTGGCTTTGGCCAGTCCGCTTTTTTGATTTCTCGGAAGGTCCACCTGGGTAAGATCACCTGTAATAATGGCTTTGGCATTTCCACCTATCCTTGTCAAAAACATTTTGAGCTGAAGGTCCGTTGCATTCTGCGCTTCATCAAGAATGATAAAACAATTATCAAGCGTACGTCCCCTCATATAAGCCAGGGGAGCAATTTCAATTGTTCTGGTGCTCATGTAATAACCCAGTTTGTCGGCCGGTATCATATCATCCAGTGCATCATACAATGGACGCAAATACGGATCGATCTTTTCCTTCAGATCGCCGGGAAGAAATCCCAGGCTTTCTCCCGCTTCAACCGCAGGCCGCGTAAGTACGATCTTTTTAACCGCTTTGTTTTTTAGAGCCCTGACCGCCATGGCCACCGCCGTATAGGTTTTACCCGTACCTGCAGGACCAATAGCAAAAACAACATCATTTTTTTCGGCCGACTGCACCAGCCGTTTCTGGTTGGCCGTACGTGCGCGCACAGTTTTACCATTTGGACCAAATACCAATACATCATTGGGATTCCGTTCCACAAAATTGTCGATGGTTTCAGCATCGTCGCCGCCAAGGATCTGTTCAAAATAATTCTCACTCATGTGTCCATTTCTTTCAAGGTATTGCACTATGAGATCGATCTTTTCTTTAGCGCCTTCCACCTGTTCAGGTGCACCACTCAGCTTCAGTTGCGTGCCGCGGGAAAGGATCTTTAATAATGGAAATTTCTTTTTAAGGATATCAAGTTTGCCGTTATTCACTCCAAAGAACTCAATAGGGTTAACGGTTTCCAGGTTGATAATTGTGTCTCTCAATTCATTTCAGGTTTTCGTGTTACAATGACCGGCTTTTCCCACCGCGTTCCGCCTGTGGCGGATATAGCGGGATCCGGATTAAGTCCCGTTTTGGTATATTAACCTATCTCTTACAAGATAAATAAAACTCATCCCAATTCCCATAGGTTATTTATACACATATGTGTAAAGTAAAAATTGTGCCGATAGAATGCACTGGATAGTTAATGTTGATTGCCGGGAGAAGTATTGAATTAACCTGTTTAATCTTTGACTATCACATCCTGGAAAAAACAGGACTGATGTGACAATCGCCATTCAACATTATTCCCCCGCCTTTACTCAATCTCTTTTTTCTCTTTTCTCTCCTTGCCTTAAATTACAAACCCTAACTGGTCATTATGAGAAAACTATTCGGCATTTTAACAATCATTCTGTCAACACAACTGTCTGCTCAGGATCTTTCTTATTATTTACCTGACAGCATTACCTACGACCCGTCAATCCCCAAACCAAAAGATATCATTCATCACCATGTAGGTGAATGGCATGTTACTCACGACAGACTGGTAAATTATATGTATGCATTGGCAAAGGCTGCACCCGGCAGAATCAGGCTTGAGCAAATGGGTTATACTTATGAAACAAGACCACAGGTGTTGCTGGTGATCACCGCGCCGGAGAACCACAGGCACCTTGAACAGATCAGGCAACAGCATGTGCTGTTAACCGATCCTTCAGGCTCGGCTCAGCTCAATACCAGCGAAATGCCCATCGTTGTTTACATTGGTCATTCTATTCATGGTAATGAACCCAGTGGTGCCAATGCTTCACTGTTGAGCGCTTATTATCTGGCTGCGGCAAAAGGAAAACAGATCGATGATCTTTTAAAAAATACGGTGATCCTTCTTGATCCTGCATTTAATCCTGATGGCCTGCAACGTTTTTCAACATGGGCCAACCAGCACAGGAGCAGGCATCTTGTTTCAGATCCTTACTCAAGAGAGTTCAGTGAAGTGTGGCCGGGTGGAAGATATAATCATTACTGGTTTGATCTTAACCGCGACTGGTTGCCTGCACAACATGTTGAAAGCCGTAACCGTCTTGATTGGTTCCACAAATGGAAGCCCAATATTTTAACTGACCATCATGAGCAGGGAAGCAATGCCACATTTTTCTTCCAGCCCGGTGTGCCTTCAAGAGTAAATCCAATTACACCTGCAAAAAACCAGGAGCTCACCGCTAAGCTTGGGAAATTTCATGCAGCTTTTCTTGACCGTATCGGTTCACTATATTATACAAAAGAGAACTATGATGATTTTTATTATGGAAAAGGTTCTACCTATCCGGATGTAAATGGTTCAATAGGTATCTTATTTGAGCAGGCTTCATCACGAGGACATGCTCAACAAACAGCAAACGGCCTGCTTACTTTTCCCTTCACCATTAAAAACCAGTTCATCACCACACTTTCCACGCTGGAAGGAGCAAAGGCGCTGCGAAAAGAGTTTCTTGACTGGCAAAGGGAATTTTACAGTTCAGCTATGAAGGAGGCTTCATCTGCTTCCGTAAAGGCATATGTTTTTGGCGATGAAAGCGATGATGCGCGCTCAAATATTTTCGTCAACATGCTGCGCAGGCACCAGATAGATGTTTATAGACTGGATCAGTCAATCAGCGCGGACGGGCAAAGTTTTAAAAAAGGCTTTTCATATGTGGTGCCAGCCAGCCAGCCCCAGTACAGGTTGATCAAAGGTATTTTTGATAAAACGCTTCAATACCAGGATAGTTTGTTTTATGATATTACAACATGGACCATGCCGCTTGCTTTTGGACTGCCCTATGCTGAACTCAATGCATCGCAGTTTAATTCCGGATTGCACGGTGCGAAGATCACGTCAGAATTAAAAGAAAAAGGCGAAGTAACAGGTGGCCGTTCGGAAATTGCTTACCTGGTTGAATGGCCGGATTATTATGCACCTGCATTATTATATGCTTTGCAGGACTCAGGTTTATTTACCAAAGTAGCCACGAATCAATTTGAACTGAATATAGGTAATGCCAATAAAAAATTTGGTTATGGAACCATCATGATACCAGTAAGCATGCAGCAGTTGAATTCGCAAAGGATATATGAACTTGTGAAAGATGCTGCTGTTAAATACGGTGTAAATGTACATGCCATTACATCAGGCAATTCCGTTTCAGGAAGTGATATCGGGAGCAGCAGGTTCAGTGCTTTGACAAAGCCGGTGGTAGCCATGCTGGTTGGCCAGGGCGTAAATGCATTGGATGCAGGTGAAGTATGGCATATGATGGATCAAAGGTTTGAAATACCGGTTTCCCATCTTGACATTTCCGTTTTTAACCGCATTGATCCCGGTAAATACAATACGCTGATCATGGTAAGTGGAAATTATGGTGAACTTAATAAGGAAAAATTGAAAAGCTGGGTGCAGGGTGGGGGCACTTTGATCCTGACAGAGGATGCGGTAACATGGGCAGCGCAAAATGGCATCAGCCAGGTGAATTTTAAAAAGCAGAAACCTTCGGCAGACAGCACCAGGATCCTTACCTATGTTGACCGCGAGCAGGTACAGGGCGCGCAAAGAATGAGTGGCGCCATCTTTAAAGCTGATGTTGATCTTTCACATCCACTTGCTTATGGCTACACCCGACCTTATGTTAGCTTGTTCAAAGCAAATTCCGTGTTCATGGAAAAAAGTAAAAATCCCTATGCTACGCCCTTTTATTATAAGAACGCACCTCTGCAAAGCGGATGGCTGAGCAAACAGAATTATGAAATAATGAAAAATTCAGCAGCGGTCATTGTAAATACGGTTGGAAGCGGAAGGGTGATATCCATTGCGGACAATCCCAATCTGCGTGCGTTCTGGTTGGGAGGAAGTAAGCTGATGATGAATGCCATTTTCTTTGGAAGGAATATTGACGCGGCTTCGGCAAGGGCTGAGGAATAGGAATGATCAGTAAAATTTTTCAATGAGTTTTTTTAGATGCCGATGGTGGATTGCACGGAATCATTACTATCCATAGGTAATAAAAATGATAAGAGATTTGGGCCTGTGCAATGTTACCTGCGGCTTAAATAAGGTTGTTCACGCGTCATGCAATGTATTCCACCGCCTCCCCGGTTGATGGTGAGCGTAAATATTTGTACGATTTTTTTATGAGGAAAGAGCCTTATG
>CBIHLW010000204.1:0-5625 GCA_966210755.1 uncultured bacterium | reverse complement strand
CTCTCTGCGAGAGGTTTGAATCTGATTTTTCATTGCAGTTGGATTGGATGGTTTTACAATAAGGGATTAAATTAGGATATATATATGAATTATACAAATTGTTGATAAATTAAACGAACAGGAAGTACCACTACATCAATTATTTTCCCGCAGACCGCTTCTCTGACTTCATTTTTTAAATTAAGTTTCAGTCACTATATATTTTTTAGTCAGTTGCCTTCCCTATATTAGTATATGATCTTCAGGGAAGCTGTAATCAATGATATTGAACAAATGCATGAAGTGAGAATGGCTGTAAAAGAAAATGTATTGTCCAATCCGGGTTTGGTAACCATGGCAGACTATGTAAAATTTCTCAGCACAGATGGCAAAGGCTGGGTTTGCGAATCAAATGGTGTTATTCTTGGCTTTAGCATAGTTGATATCCGGGATCATAACATTTGGGCTTTGTTTATAAAACCGGGATCGGAAAAACAAGGCATTGGAAGGAGGTTACATGGCCTGATGCTAGATTGGTATTTTCAAAATTATACAGAAGATTTATGGCTTGGTACGGAGCCGGGTACCAGGGCTGAAATATTTTATGCCAGGGCAGGCTGGAGTAAAACCGGAACCCGCTCAAATGGAGAAACCAGGTTCGGCATCACCCGGGATAGCTGGAATCAATTGAAATAAATGAATCTGTGATGTTAATGATTATTAACACCGGCACCAACTGTATAACGGGCCACTCTAACCCAACAAAATCCTAAACTCAGCCAACCCGGTTTGAAACAGGAAACTTTGCTATACTTTTGCGGCTCTTTATGCAGCCTGTTCACGAGATATACTCCCAGCTTACCCAGCCAAAAAAGATTGCCATTACCATGCATCAGAAACCTGATGCAGACGCAATGGGCTCCACGCTTGGGCTTTTTCATTTCCTTAAACAACTTGGTCACGAGGTACATGTAATATCTCCCACCAATTGGGCACGCTGGCTCAACTGGATGGAAGGAGTGGATCTTGTGCTTGATTATGAACTGAACAAACAACAGGCCGACAAATTGCTTGAAAATGCAGACTGGTTGTTTTGTCTCGATCACAATCATTTCAACCGTACCAAGACCATGGCTGCAAAACTGGCCTCTTTACAATGTACTAAGATCCTTATAGACCATCACAGGGAACCTGATGAAGTATCTTTTCAGTATGGAGTTTCCAATGTAGGCAAAAGTTCAACATGCGAAATGGTTTACGACCTGATAGTAAACTCAGGTCATCGCAATAAGATCAATACAGTAATTGCTGAATGTTTATACGCCGGAGTGGTGGCCGACACAGGTTCATTCCGTTTTTCTTCTACCCATGCAGGGGTACATCATATGGTGGCAGCCTTGAAAGAAAAAGGTCTGGAGCATACAAAAGTTCATGAAGCCCTGTATGATAATTTTCTCGAAAACCGTTTAAGGTTCCTGGGTCATGTACTCACTAACCGCATGGAGATCTATTATGAACTGAATACCGCGCTCATTTATATTTCCAAAATTGAATTGCTGAAATACGAAATAAAAACAGGTGATACGGAAGGCCTGGTAAATTATCCCTTGTCTATCCAGGGAATAAAACTGGTTGGATGTGTCATAGACAGGGATGAAGAAAGAAAATGGTCTTTCAGAAGCAAGGGAAAGTTTGACTGCAATGCCTTTGCAAGAAAATATTTTAATGGCGGAGGCCACTTCAATGCTTCCGGCGGACATGATTCAGCCCCACTACAGGAGACCGTACAAAAATTTAAAAAAGCTATACAGGAAAACAGCTCTCTATTACAATAAAAAACAACTAATGAAATCAGTAAAGGCTATCACAGGTTTGCTCATGTTTGCCATGATGTTTGGGGCATGCGAAACGAAAATCGATTTTAAAAAAACAAGAGGTGGCGTACCTTATAAAATTTTCGCGGAAGGAAAATCAAAGGACACCATTGCAGTAGACGACATAGTGAAATATCACAGGATCGTTAAGATCAAGGACAGTGTTTTGAATAACACCTATCTTGAAATTCCCGTGTATGATAAAGTAAGGCTGGCATCACCAAGTTATGGCGACCCCCTTCCTGAGATCCTTACCAAAGCCCATGAAGGTGATAGTATTTACTTTGTTCAGGCAATGGATTCATTTATTTACCACAATCCACAGATAGAGCAACAAACTCCTTTTCGTAAGGGTGATCAGCTGGTTACAACCATAAGGATCGTAAAGGTTTTTAAATCTGAAGAAGAAGCAAGGGCTGAATACATGAAGGATAATGAAAAAGCCATGCAGGAAAGCTTTAAGAAGATCGAAGCAGGCGAAAAAGATGAGCTGGCAGCATTTAAAAACGACAAGGAGAAACAGGCACAACTTGCAAAAGATAATAAGATCATAGAAGATTACCTGAAATCAAAAAATATTCAGGCACAAAAAACAGACTGGGGTGTTTATATCCAGGTGTTGGATCCGGGTCAGGGTCCCAAACCGGCAGTTGGAAAATTTGCCAACGTTCAATACAAAGGAAGCCTTTTATCAGGTGAAGAATTTGACGCTGGTGTTTATCCTTTGCAAATTGGCACAGGTGGTGCCATTAAAGGATTTGAAGAAGGTGTAAGACAACTGGCGAAAGGAGGAAGGGCAAAGATCTTTGTTCCCTCAGTATTGGGATATGGAGCTACAGGTAGTGGTCCAAAGATCAAAGCCAATGAAAATCTTGTATTCGAATTAGAGATATTGGATATAACTGATACGCCACCGCAACCAGGGGCCCAGCCGGCCGATACTTCGCATGCGGGACACAATCATTGATCTTTATTCAGATAAATCCCCGAACTTTGATGCTCGTTCGCTATCGGACGGGCATTTTTTTAGTTCGTTTGTGGTCCCGTTTTTAGTCCAACCATCCTTTTAATTCCGGCGAGCCTATTTAAACATTAATCCACCGTACTTTTTTCTTAGCTATAATAAATCCGAGTCTGGAAAGCCACCATTAAAACACTGAATGTGTTGAACGTGAAGAGCAGTTAACCCTGCTCTTTATTTTTTATAGGCAGCATATAATTTAACAGCTTCCACCGCTTCCCTTACATCATGTACCCTAAGGATGGATGCACCATTCATCAGTGCAATAGTATTCATTACCGTAGTTCCATTTAGGGCTTCATCAGATGTGATGCCAAGGGTATTATATATTGTTGCCTTTCGTGAAAGGCCGGCCAGTATTGGCTTACCAAGGTTTTTGAAAAATTCAAGATTTCGCAACAGTTCAAAATTATGTTGTGCTGTTTTGCCAAATCCAAATCCAGGATCAACTAAAACATCTTTTATACCTGCTTTTTGAAGTTCATCAATTTTGAAAGAAAGAAAATCAAAAACGTCAAGAACCACGTTGTCATAAATAGGATCTTTTTGCATGGTTTGGGGATCGCCGGGAAAATGCATCAGTATATATGGTACCTGCATTGATGCCGCAACATCAATTATTGCCTTATCAATGGTACCGGCACTTACATCATTGATGATGGAAGCACCCGCTTCAATTGCAGCCCTGGCAACTTTTGCATAATAACTGTCAATGGAAATAATGACATCGGGAAAACGAGACATCACAGATTCAATTGCAGGGATCACTCTTTTTAATTCCTCTTCTGCGGTAATCCTTCCGCTTCCCGGCCTGGTGCTTTGGCCTCCAATATCAAGGATTTTTGCCCCTTCAACCAGCATTTTTTCTGCTGTGAAAATTATTTCATCTGCTTTTTTACGGCTGCCTGCAAAAAATGAATCGGGTGTAGTATTGATGATACCCATAACCAGCGGTTCGCTGATCTCTATTAACCGTCCCTTACAATTGAAACTGAACATTAAGCCTTGTTTGTTATTTTTGAATGGATGAAGGTAAATACTAACGAAGAATACGATGCTGTGATCGGGCAGTGCGAAGATATATTCCTGAATAAAACAAGGGATTATGGAACCGCATGGCGTGTATTGAGAAATATCTCTATCATTGACCAAATTTATATAAAAGCACAGCGCATTAGAACCATTCAGGAAAAAGGACATCAGAAGGTTGGGAATGTGGGAGATGATATCCGGAGCGAATTTATTGGCATAATCAATTATTCAATTATTGGCCTGATCCAGCTGCAGCTCACCGATGATGATCCGGAAGAACTTGAACCAGGGGAGGTTGCCAGTCTCTATCATAAATATTTTATCGCCGCCAAAACGCTGATGGAAAGTAAAAACCACGATTATGGGGAAGCCTGGCGAAACATGAGCCAGGAAAGTTTTGCCGACCTCATATTAATGAAACTGCAGCGGATGAGGCAGATCGTTTCCAACAAGGGAAAAACGCTTATTAGCGAAGGCCTTGATGCTAATTATTTTGATATGATCAATTATGCTGTTTTTGCGTTGATCCTTTTTGGTTAAAAACAATTGATATGAAAATCGTTATCCGTTCCACCCAGGTAATTGTTGCACTGTTATTTATTATTTCAGGACTTGTAAAAGCCAACGATCCCCTTGGATTGAGTTATAAGATGGAGGAATTTTTTGAGATCTGGAATACAGGCCTCGGAAATGGAAATTTCTTTGCAAAGAATATGCTGATCAGCTTTTTCAGCTTTCTTCACCACTATTCATTGTTCCTTTCCATAGTCATGATCACGTTGGAAATAATAGCAGGCTTTGCCTTATTGATGGGATGGAGAAAAAAATTTATACTCTGGCTGCTGCTGGTGTTGATTGTATTCTTTACTTTTTTAACCGGCTATGCTTATCTCTCCGTTCATCCTGACGGTTCACCAAAATTCACCAATTGCGGTTGTTTTGGCGATTGCCTGCCTATTACTCCAAAAACCTCTTTTCTTAAGGACCTGGCACTGATGGCAATGATCATTGCACTGATCTTTGGAAGGAAATACCTCCTTCAGTTATTTTCTGATAAAACCAGGCGTATCATTCTGGCTGCAGCACTTGTATTGAGTTTGCTGGCCCAATGGTATGTACTCAACTACCTGCCATTTGTTGATTGTCTCCCATTTAAAAAAGGAAAGAATATTACAGAGCAAATGAAACAACCTCCCGGATCGTATGGCGACAGTACGGCCATCAGGTATGTATACGAAAAAAATGGCAGGCGGTATGAATGGGACTGGAACGAATTACCTGCCGATTTTGAAACCTATACTTATATTGACCGTATAGATAAACTGGTAAGGAAAGGAAATGCCGAACCACCCATAAAAAACTTTTCTTTAACCGGTGCGGATTATTTTGATTCCACCTCCGGAAGTACTGCTAAAAACGATTCAACTTCCATTGTTTTGGCACAGCCCATTGCCATAATAGGATTTGGGTTGGGTGAATCGGATAAGAATGACTGGGTAAATGTGTTCAGGGAAATTTCAACTATCGCCTCAGGTAAAAACATTCCGGTTTACTTTGCCACCAATGAAAGAAGAAGAATGATTCGTTTCTTTGAAGCCCATCAGATCAAAGTGCAGGTGTTTGCCTGTGACTTCACCAACATCCGCACCGCTGCCAGAACCCAGCCCACATTTTATCTGCTGAGATCAGGAACCATAATAGATAAATACAGTTACAGGC
>CBIHLW010000203.1:0-5645 GCA_966210755.1 uncultured bacterium | reverse complement strand
TACCAACGCTGTCTCTATTCATCATGAACAACCAATAGGTTCCCATAAAAAAAAGCCGCTTCGAAAGCAGCTTTGTAATACATAAATTACGGTACGCTAATTTTAAAAAAAATCATCAGGTCCTACCCTTTCTCTTTCCCCACCAACAAATTCTCCTTATCCTGTACTCAATCATCCTCTTCATCAACCCCACCGGCAATGGCCTGTTATGCGGCAACTGTATAGCTGGTTTGCTCATCTTATTCTTTCCATGTCTTTTTTAAAATGATCCGGAATGCTGAACTGGGGATGCGAAAGGTTTCGGCCGATAGCCAATTCCTATAGCCTATAGCCTCGTCACCCTCAGATAATACGCTCCGCAAAGATCCCTGCCTTCCGCATTTTGAAACCAGGCGCGCAGTGTTTGTGCTCCTGCCTTCAGTGTGCAGTTAATGGAAATGCTATTTGAACTGTTCCCGGATTTTTTGATCACCACCGGTGCTTCGTCATTGATGGATAAACAACCGGCGTCAATGGGTAGTGCCACTCCTTTTCTTATTGATGTTCCGCCGATGGCTTTGGCCGGACCGTCCTCCGTCAGACTCCGGCCAAGGTGAAAGGGCCAGCGGCTCAATTCCACAACATAATTACCTTCCTCCTCCACCCAAACATGAAGCAAACCGCCGTTGGGTGATCCCTGTGCCAACGCCACCTTCCACTGGGTATTCACAATGGTATGTTCGCCATTGATCCAGTAATCAGATGTAAGTATAACCGGATTCTCGCTGTGAGCACCCACGATGGCAGGTATGAACTTCCTCATCTCAACATAACCCTTATCCCACCATGATTCATAAAAGTTTTTCATCTGCTGCACGATCTCTTTATTAGAACCTGCAACATTTTGTATTTGCCCTGGGTCAATATTGATATTATACAATTCATCCTGACCCACAAGTCTCCATTCCTTCCATATCACACAACCTGAAAATTTTTCCGGCTGATCGTCCTTACTGTACTGAACCACGAACATGCGGTTGTCAACGGAACTTTTCTTTCCCTGTATCAGTGCATGCAAACTCTTTCCATCCAGCTGCGTCCTGTGTTCCAAATGAAGTGCGGCCAGGTCAGCCAGCGTTGGTAATACATCCTGCACCTGCGTGGGTGTGTTTACCGTTCTACCCTTGTAAGCGCCTTTGGCAGGCAGTCGTATAAAACAGGCTGCCCGGTGACCTCCTTCATAAAGCGATCCTTTCTGTTCTCTCATACCGGCATTGTAAACATTTACACCACCTGTGCCTCCGTTATCGGTCATAAAGATCACGATGGTATTTTCATGTAAGCTGCTTTGTTGCAACCAGCGGTCAAGCCTGGCCATGTTGGAATCAATGTTTCTTACCATTCCAAGAAAGTGGGCTGTTTTTTCATCAAGTCCTTTTTCCATGAAATATTTCTTATCCATTGCGGGGGCGTAAAACGGACCATGTGGTGTATTGGTGGCGATGTAGGTGAAGAAAGGTTTTTTATCCGTATGCATCTGCTGCATCCAGCGCATGGCTTCATCAAACCACAGATCCGTACAATACTTCTCAGATTGTTTTTGCTCAATACTATCAATAAACCGTGTTCTGTAATAATCATTATCATATTCCGATTCGGATAGCAATCCCCAGCCTTTGGTCCACACAGCTTTCCGGAACCCGCGGTCAATAGGGCGGTCTGGAAAATTATCGCCCAGGTGCCATTTACCAAACAAGCCGGTTTCATATCCATTATGTAAAAAAACCTCGGGCATGGTGGCCATATCCCTGCGCATCAGCTGTCGTCCGTTACCCACGGCCATTGCTTTATTATGAAGGGCATCCATGCCGGTCATGAGCTGTCCACGCGTTGGTGTGCAGAGTGGTGCCACATGAAAATCTGTAAAACGGATGCTTTCCTGATACAGCTTATCCAGTGCAGGGGTTTTCAAAACAGGATTGCCATGGCAGGAGAAATCACCATAACCCTGGTCATCGGTGAGCACAATGATCACGTTTGGTTTTTTTGGATTGACCTGTGCACGCAGTGGAATGGCAGCTATCTGCATACAAAAAAGAAAAACAATTATAGTATGCAGGAAATTTTTAGTGATCATTGGTATTTCAATTGAGTTGTGAAATGAAGATGATACAAGAATGAATTTATGTTCCAATAACCATCCTGAGTATGATCTTTTTATTTTCATTAATGATGCTTTCTTCTAAAAACAATACGCTCTAAAGAAAGTGTTGCCTTAAAATATTTGTATCCATTCATTTTCTTATTGGTGCTGTAAGATCACCTTAGGTTGATAGTTATTCAGCGCTCTGGTCTGAAGGTTTCCATACAGGCAGATCCTGTCCGGTGGTTATAAATCAGAACAAGGCATTGATACCTTGTTCTGATCAACAATATTTTTTTAGCAACTTCTACTCTTTCATAAACCTGATACCTTGACCGGAAATTTGTAAAATATAAATGCCCCGGCTTAAAGTACTGATGTTTATGGGTGATCCATTTCCTGCCATTCTTAAACTGCCTGCCATATCATACACCTGGTACCTGTTATGATTCAGTGTTCCATGAACGTATAACAATCCTCCTGAAGAACGGAGTTGCACTGCAGGCTGACCGGAAGGTGATTGAACCAGGTCACTAACCGGCGCTCTTCCTGCCGGAGGCGTATTGGGCAGAAAGGTGGGCGTGTTCAGATATTGCAGTTCTATCTTCAATAGTGTTCTCCAGTCCGGCGGACCTACCTGCACTTTATCAAGGTAGATCCAGGCAGTGGAGTATCCCCTGAATTTGATCTGGTAGTTGTTTGAAGTGATGGTACTTACAGGCGCCGTACAGGTATACCATTTCCAGGCAGTGGTCAGCGTAACATCTCCCATGTTCTGCCATTGTGAATTGACTGTTTCCTGAATAAATGGCACCAGCCGCTTGCCACTTGCCGTTGCCCTGGCCCAAAAGCTAATGGTGACCGTTTCATTATTATCAAGATGAAAAAGTTCACTGGACTTTATCACGTAATCGTTACTGCCGCCCATATTGGTGACCACTGACCTTAATCCATATCCATTTGTGCCGTAGGTGGATCCCAACGTTACCACCTGGTCGGTATTTTTAGGAACACCCACCCATCCTCCATTATCCATATCACCGGTGGTGATATAATTAATATTGGTAAGCAGGTCGTCGTTGAATACTACATTGTCAAATACAAAACCACTGAGAAACTGATTGGGATCCTCACCCTTAATTTCATTTACAAAACTGGTGCCCATCGTCATTTTTACATCCCAGTTTTTGAGTGTAAGGCCATTGATGTGGTTATGGGTGTAAGGATCGGGGGTGATATTAAATATGAGCGGGATTGGACGTTGCGTTTTTACATCTTCAATCAGCCAGTTTTCCTGCAGCGCATATCTCCCTGCTTCCTGGTAACGGTTGCCCACACAATTCAGTAGACCCACATTGAAGCGGGCTACATCCCATTCCGCACGCAACACATCGAGTCTGCTGATCCTGACACCCTTCGCGGTTGATCCGCCTACAGCTCCTCCCCAGCTCATTTGAATAATGCCTCCATTGTTCAACTGCCATACAACAATGTCAGAAAAGACTACTGAATCCCGGTAAACCTTGATAGCATCATCATTGGCCCAGATAAAGCATTTTGATACGGTTGATCCTTTAAAAGCAGCAATGCCATCGCAATTATACACCCAGCCTCCAATTACTTTTGTATAGCTGACGGTATTATCAGTTCCAATCAATCGTACTGCGAAATATTTTGGATCTGCCACCACCAGTCCTTCAATGGTGATGTTATTACTGCCATTAACAGCTTCCACGCAATGCACCTGCCGGTAATTCATTTTATCGGATGAGAGCACGCCCCTTCCATAGATCCTCACGCCTGAATTACCGGACATGTACAGGGAACCATATACCCATGATCCGTCCTCGAAATAAACATTCTTTATGTGCGATGGTATATTGAATGATCCGATATTATGTACACCCCGTGTAAAATAAACACCCGAATAACTGGTGGGTATGGATGCCACGCCTGATGCCGTTGCATTGTTTAAAACAAGAAAAGCGGAATTTGTTTTAGATGGGATATCCGTTTCCGTCGGGTCAGCAAAAATGATCAGTCCATTCTTGTAGTATTCCGTGCCGATCTCCACGGAATACTGTCCCGGTTCAGTTATGGTAAAGGTTACAATATTTCCGCTGGTAGTGGAGGTAACGCCATGTCGTGAAGGTAGTATCCTCACCGTTTGCCCCGATACCGGCACCTTCTGCGTATCATTTACTTTTACCCGAACGGTAATGGATCCGGTAAAAGAAAACTTGGTCCAGTTAATGGTTCTGCCGGAGAACAGGTCGAGGGGATGCTGGTCCTTTGACTCCATGTTCTGATAACCCAGCTGATAGGTGGGGCATGAATTCCTGAACACATTCAGTGGCCAGGTTTTTCCGCTCTGGCTTAGTGTTACATCATAGATCCCCGACTGTGCCACGTCTTCATAATCCACAGGCCCGATCTGCACATTGTCAATATAGAGGGTGCCTGTATTATAACCTCTGAACTTTAACTTGTAGCTGTTTGATGTAGGTGTGGTGATGGTGGTAGTGAACTGGTATTTCACCCAACCTGTGGTAACATAGGCATCACCAAAATTCATCCACTGATTACCGCCCGATTCCTGTACCCAGGGCTGCAAACGCATGTTGGCTACTGAACCCTTTGCCCAGAAGCTTACCGTGATCTTATCGGCATTGGTAAGTGAAAAAACATTTTCACAACGGAGAATGTAATAATTGTCGCCACCCATAGAGGTGGTGACATTTTTAAGCGCCATGGATCCGTCTATGCCGGATCCACCCGCAAATGTTGTTGAAAGACTGGTATTCCCCGGAATACCCGTCCAGTTGCTGGCACTTTCCATATCACCCGATGGAGTAAGGTTCAGCGTTTGTGCACCAACGTTAGTACACAACACGGTCACTAAGACCAATAAAAGGCCTGTTGAAACTTTTATATGTTTCATATGCGGGATGTTTTTGATGACGTATTTCGTCATTTTCAGAATAGGTGCGGAAGCCTTATCATATATTCCCTGCACAGTGGAAACCGGCGTAACCTATGCTTCATTGATCATTTCACGGCCAGGGGATCGTGGTGCGGTTCATCGGAAAACACTATGTATTCCAGGTTACGGATCTCATACCTCCTGTCAGGATTCAGGATCTTTACCAACACGTTGTGCCTGCCTTTTGGCAATGGATACTTCCAGCTTACTTCCAGTCTTCTTGTGGTGAAATCGGTTGGCAGCCGCGGGCTTTCGATCTTCTTTCCATCCAGGTACACTTCGGTGTGGAATTCGTAGTCAGGGTGCGTATTATTTTTTGCCCTGGCCAGGCCACTCAGTATAAATCCTGTTCCTTCAAATTCAAATGAGATCTCATTTTCATTGCTCATGGCTATGGCTTCCTTTTTTACGGGGTACAGGTCAGGGAAACTTTTTTCATATCTTACCGCTGTTGGCGCCTGCGTTTTGATATGCACTTCACTTCCCTTTTCACTGCCGCCATTCTTTCTGATATTTTCAAGTGCGTGCTTCAATCCTACT
>CBIHLW010000202.1:0-5660 GCA_966210755.1 uncultured bacterium | reverse complement strand
CGACCGGCTGAAGGCGGACCCGAGCTCGCTCAGCATCGGCCTTTCCGGCGTCGGGGGCAATATAAATTCCCTGTATCAATTCTATATCCTTGTTATCAATGGCGGGTTCCTTTTGCAGATATAAGGTTTTCACTTCTTCAACCTGGGCCCTGTTCACTACTATTTCATCGTCTAATGCAAACTGTATCTCAGTATTGTTCTTATCTTTTGCATCCTTCACCAACAAACCCTTTTTTAATAGGTAATTGTCCAGTTGCTTTTGAATTTCAAAAACCAGGTGTGCTGAATCAGGCGACGCATTTTTTGGCACCAGCCTTAAAACGCTTTTATAGAAAAAATCAAGATGCCTGCGCGTAAATCCATTCAGGTCTGATTGAAGATGCTGAAACAGTTTTAAAAATGAAAACACAAGTGCAAGGTGGGGAGCATGCAATTGTTTTGATTCAGGCTTCTGATTATATAAGCTCTCTTCGATACTATCGGAAGCCACGGAGCTTAATAATCTTACAGCTTCATTAAATGCAGGCCACAGGGCTTCAAGTTCTTTTACCAGACCAGCCATTCGTACCCTTCTTCCACGGCGCGGACGGGATGAATTATCTGTTCTTAACAAATCAGCAGCGTCAAGGTTCCAGATGTTATTGGCCTTTATGGCTGAAAAATCAATATTGCGGATACAGTTTTCTCTGGATGATGCGTTGGCCAGTGCAATAAAATTCTTAGCAGGTTCAATCAATCTGTCCAGCACCAGCTTTTGCAAAAGCGATTCAAATGGAAGGCCGCTGTCTTTAACCGTAAGATGCCAGTTGTTGATCTGGTAAATGGTACTGTAGTACATATAATGCACCAGCAGCTGCAACGTATTCTTTCCCGGACGCTTTTTAAAAATGGACAGGTATAAATCAAATTTCCCTGCTATAACCTGCGCATTGTATTTACTGATGTATGACAGCTTGAATGGAATGCTTTTATTAAAGAAAGGCTGCCAGTCGCTTATTGCAAGGTCCTTATCATAGAAATTGATATGTGTGGCAAGTTTGGCAAAATAATCAAGAAGGTCAGCCATTTTACGGCCATCAATTTTAGGTGCATCAATGAAGAGTTGCGGCATCAACCTCTGACGCTGGCTGGTACCCGGATCATTTTGAAAAGGATGCGATATGTTCCTGCATTGAGACATAGTAATTTTGGGTTTGGACCAAAGGCCTGGTTAAATAGCCTTCAATGCTTCATTTTTATAATAGTCATATACATAATTGAAGCGTGAATTGGTTCCCGGAATGGAATACTCCACTTCTATTGTAAACCGTCCTTCAATAATATCAAATGAATCTGCCGAGGTTACGCTCACCCTTTCTGCTATGATCCTTGGTTCATAAATAAGAATGGCATTTTCAACGAGGTCGCGGATATAACCTATTACCGAACTGCTTAAAGGATCGAAAAGATAATCCTGGAGGTTACAACCATAGCGTGGCTGCATTACACGTTCGCCCAAACTGGTTGAAAGCAAAATGTTAAGGCTCTGGTTAATGTCCTCAATGTCTTTTACCAGTTCAACGCTTCCGGTGGAAGGATCGAAGGTTGGAGGAAAATACCATCCCGTTCCAAGAAATGTATTTGCGGCGCTATTATTCATGTGCTTTTTTTTGATCATCCACCAATTATCACTGTAAATTCTCCTTTCACTATTACTCCGCCATGTGCGGTCATGTCACCCATTCTGGCTGCAGGTCTGCCACCAATAAAAACGGTGGATGAACCTTTTACAATAGTATCGGGAGGGCCAACACAGGTTAGCATATCGCCTACAACAGATGCGGGCATGCTTCCTATTAAAACGGTAACCACACCCGGCGCAACTATTGGTCCGCCCACATGCGGAACAGGCCCCGGATTTACCAATGGACAGGTATGCATATCGCCTAATCGTGCTGCTGGAGGCATGGCTTATTAATTTATTTTAACCAGTGAACCTTTAATTTCCGTAATACCACTGCTGTTCAATTTTGCAGAAGCGCTTCCTTCAACGGTAACATCTGCACTTGCTTTTGCTGAAAGCGACAAAGCTTTTATTACAAACTGTGCACCTGCTTCCAGCGTAAGGTTGGTTCCCGCTTTTATTTTTACTTCCAGCGGACTTTCCATATTGATACCGGCCGAATCCATGGTCATAATATTATTGTTCTGGTCCTTCACTTCTATTTTAGTTCCGCTTTCATCAAGTGTAAGGCTGTTTCCTGCAGGTGTATCAATGGTAATGGTCTTTGTGTCGTCATTAAAATGAATGTGCATTTTACTTCGTGTAGTAAATCCCTTTTCATGATTTACATCCTGTGCATTTAAGGGAGCAGGTTTTGCACTGCTGTGCAACATGCCCAACATCACCGCATCGCGGGGATCATTATTGATAAATCCAATTATCACCTCATCATCAATCTCAGGAAGAAAGAAGGCGCCTCTTTCATTTCCGGCATCCAGACTTGCAACCCTGGTCCATATGCCCTGCGCATTATCATCAATAACAGGTATTCTTACCAGTATGCGGTTCTCTCCATCGGGATCATTTTCAAGCTGCACAACTTTTCCGATCTGCAATCCCTGGATGCTACCCAGTAATCCGGCTGCAGGCATATCATCAGGACTCATTTTCCGGCTGTATAATTCAGGATCAAGACCAAATTGAATATGTGTATCCCATGAACCAACAGATATATCATGTCGTACAGCGGTAGCATAGGCCTTTCCATTAAACCTGTCACCTACTCCGGCAAGTTGTATCATGTCGCCGGGCTTTATTTCTGAATAACCCAGTATCCTTGCACGCCCACGGATCTTGGCCAGCCGGCTTCGAAGGAGGCAGCCATTGGCCCAATCCTGTAATTCCTGTTCGAGGCGGTGCCCACTGTGGTGGAGATCGTATTGTTCCAGATTGATGGCTTCCGCAAGTGTACTTCCACTTACGTTTCCGGGCTCCTTAAATGAAACGGATGATGAATCTGATTCAAAAAGCTGCTGGTTGCTGTAATCCCATGAGCGGGTACGCACAGCTTTCCATTGGTTACGTGCATCCATCTCCGCTTCAAATTCCAGCAGTGAACTTCCATAGGTAACCTGCAACACCGGTTCGGAAGTTGTAACCGGTTTTACAATTTTAATTTCACCATCATTCACCAGTACCAGCATGCCGTTGGCTTCCGCACGCATCAATAAAAAGTCCCAGTCTGAAATGTGGTGCTGCACAATTTCCTTATGTTGTAAAGAGGTGGTGTCGCCCTGCCGTGTTAATCCACTGTAGTTACCCGTAAGCTGGTCAAACACATCGCTGTCCTTTACATTTTCAAAATACTTACTCTTTCTGCCAATGGTCATTTTAACTGCTTCATCCTTGCATTCAATGCACAATTCACTATTGCCATTTTCCCGCACCTTTATTGCATGCCTGGTAATAATGCCTTTGAACACCTGCGCATTAGTACCATCACGGCCGATCTTTACCTGGATCTTTTTCCCGGGTAAAAAAAATGATTCATTGCTTATGGCGAATGTGCGGTCAGCTGCCTCACCATCCCGGAATACTATTTTAGCAACAGAAATTTTATTAACTTCTTTCATTATAGAAATAGAAAGCACCTGGTAAGATGGATCGATGGCTGCACCATCAACCAGTATATCGTAGGTTGTAACATCATGACGGGATGGATTAGGTATAATGATATCTTCCATCAGGCTTCTGTTTTATCAAATGGTGGAAAATACAGGTCAATACCAGGTTGCAGGTTACGGAGGCTCGTAAGCCCATTTGCTTTTGCAACCTGTAAGAAATATTTACTGTCGTTATAAATTTTGTGCGTAAGCAGATCCAGCCTGTCACCGGCGGTTCCTTTACGGTAGTGGGTGAGGTCGGGTGATGACTGCCTTTCCTTTGCGGTCCTTGCCTGTTGCGCCAGGTAATTTAGAAACGTGGCATTGATCTTTACCCTTAACGGCGTGCCATCTGGATTAAAGAGGCTGTATGCAATGTCGAGGTTAGACAGGATACAGGGAAACTTCATATCCTCTCCCCAGAAAAGTTTCAAAAACCTTGGACGGTGAATCTCACCTTCAAAATCATAAACGGAAGATAAAAAAGCCTGCAGCTGGTCCTTTACTTCTTTCTTGTCATCTGCAATGTATTTATAACCTTCAAGTGTGCCGGTGCCATCAAGTATAAATTCAAGTCGCAATTGTTCAGGCACCGTTGATTTGAATCTTGGATCCGTTCCCTGGTTGCCATGGCCCCTGCGCTGGTCAACTTCTATTTTATAATTCTTTGTAAATGATTCTGGATTAATAGGAATAATGAACCGGCGACTCACGTCTTCACTTGAAGCCGTATAATTGCGGTCACTATAAGAATGAATGGTGATCTTTAAAAGTTCTTTTCTATCGCTCATTTTTTTCTTTCAGTATTTCAATTATTTTTTCAACACAGGCATTTATCATTTCTTCACCCGGAGACACCCCGTTATTACCGGAAGCATTTTCCATTCCTCCCTGTTGTCCGCCCAGGGAACTGACAGTTGCCTTTATGATCAGTTCACGTATTTCTATTGGCATCAGGCTCCATTTTTAAATACAAACCTGTTATAATTCAGTTCAAGTGTTTCAATCAAAATCTCAGCGCGTTCCGCATTCAGTTCACCCACCTTCCAGCTTTTTGGCCACACCCATATGGCGCTCCACAACATCAGTGGTTCATGGTCCTGGTTCAGCAACTGGATCTCCACATGTTGCAGCGGTTCCACTTTTTCATCTTCAAAGGCCCTGCGGAACCATTGGGAAAGTGCAGAATCATTCAATTTTAAAAGTCCCCTTTTCAATACAAGAGGTCCATATTTTCTGCGTACCGGGATCACATGCTCATACCTGTTCTCACCTCCTTCCTTTACTGTTTCCGTTTCAAGAGATGCATCAAGACCTGACACGGACTGAAACCTCATTTCAAGGGAAGTCTCCACTGAATTGTCTGCCGGCTGGCCCTTATCATTTTTCAATCCTTCAAATATTACCCTGAAGTGAAAACCAACGGTCTGATGAAATTTATATGGTAGTGCATCATCTGCCATGATCAATCCACATTCATGATCTCCAGGCCTTCATGCACCAGTTCCATCGTTTCAATAGCCACTTCATTGGCATCAGCTTTCAGATCGGTTGACTGAATTTTTGATGGCCATGCATTCTGCAATTTCCAGGTGATCATGGGTTCATGATTCTCATTGAGCAGAATGATGGTAACGGTTCTCCTGTATTGGGAACCTGTTTTATTACCTTCCTGGAAAAGAACGGTCTTTCTCCATTCTTTATAAAAATCATAATCGCCTTCGAAGGTTCCGCGCTTACAGGTAACATTGCTGAATTTTGTTAGACCAGGTTGTTTTGACTTATTGTATTTCTTGTTGTTGCCTTCCCTGTATTCTATCACTTCCGTTTCAAAATCCAGCCCGCTCACTTCAGTAAAGCCAATCCGGAAATCATTTCCCCATTCTACACGAAAATGAAATTTAGGAATAGGGTAATCGCCTTTTGCTGCCATGATTTATGTTTTAAATGATGAAATGTTTTTTCTATTTGCATTTTATTTTAGGATCCACTTCCTGTATGGCCTTCACCAGGTT
>CBIHLW010000201.1:0-5696 GCA_966210755.1 uncultured bacterium | reverse complement strand
TTCTTCTTTCATCACACATCCCGGAAATCTTTAGCATCAAAGCAGAACAGGAAATTGCAGAAACAAATTATTCCAATGTAGCCGGCATCATTCCCGGCAAAAGCAGGAAGGAGGAATACGTGATCTTTTCTGCGCATTATGATCACCTGGGTGTAACCAGGCAGCCAAAAAACGGCGATAGTATATTTAATGGAGCCAATGATAATGCGGCAGGTACCACTGCAGTTATTATGCTTGCTGACCATTTTAAAAAACTCGGTAGCAACGAACGCACACTCGTGTTTGTAGCTTTTACCGCTGAGGAAATGGGCGGATACGGTTCAAGATATTTTTCACAAAACATGGATCCGGCTAAAGTGATGGCTATGTTCAATATAGAAATGGTGGGCACCGAAAGTAGGTGGGGAAAGAACGCTGCCTATATCACTGGTTTTGATAAAACAGATATGGGAACGATCATGCAAAAAAACTTAAAAGGAACATCATTTAATTTCCATCCTGATCCTTATACGAAGGAAAATTTATTTTACAGATCTGATAATGCAACTCTCGCCAGACTTGGGGTTCCTGCGCATACCATTTCTACAGCCAAAATGGAAAATGAGCCTAATTATCACCAGGTCACTGATCATGTAAGCACGCTTGACCTGGAGAATATGGCGGAGATCATCAAAGCCATTGCTATCAGTTCTTCATCTATAATTTCAGCTAAGGATACTCCAACCCGTGTTAAACCGGAGAATTTGAATTGATATGTGGAAGGTGTACTTTTTTATAGTTCTGGCCTTTTGCCATTTCTATTCTTTTTCGCAGGAAAAATTCAATACTGGTGAGTGTATCCGTGAATTCATGCACGTGCTGGCATCGGACAGCCTGAAGGGCCGCGCTAATTATACGCCCGAACTTTTTAAGTCTGCCAGTTATATTTCATCATCATTTGCTTCTGATTCTTTAAGCATGTTTCCAGGCGCTGATTCTTATCTCCTGCCTTTTGCTCCCGGTAAAAGATTAAAAGATAAATGGAAAGATTCTACGGGCAACTATGATCCCAGGCATGTTTTATATAATGTGGTTGGGATGATAAAGGGAAAAACCATTCCGCAAGAAGTTGTCATTTTTTCCAGCCATTACGATCATATGGGCATGACCGGGAAAAAATTGAAAGGCATCAACATTTTCAATGGCGCCAATGACAATGCTTCGGGAACCGCAGCCATGATGGCCATTGCCAGGCATTATGCAAATTCGAAAACCAATGAAAGGACCCTGTTATTTTGTGCTTTTGCAGGAGAGGAACTGGGCCTGTTGGGTTCTTCGGTTTTTTCCGGTTATGTAAATCCTCACCAGATAGTGGCCATGATCAATTTAGAAATGATAGGGCTTCATAATACAGGCGGCCCCAATAGCTTTTTCATTACCGGATCGGAATATTCTGATCTGGATGAGATCATAAAAAATAATCTGGATAGCACCGGTACAATCATGCTGGAAGAACCCAACCCTGAAATGAAGTTGTTTCAGCGTTCGGATAATCTTCCATTTGCCATGAAGGGCATTCCGGCCCATACCATCATGAGCAGTAATGATGCAGAAGAATGTTACCACAAAACATGTGACGATGTTGAAAGAATAGATTTTGCGCATATGAAAAAGATCGTAAGCGCCATTCTGATAGCAACAAAACCCATCATTGATGGCCTGGAAACCCCTTCAAGGATCACTAAAAGAATTGAACCTTTATAATCAGGACACTACATGTACCTGATGAATAGCAGAAGCCATTTCTTCTATCAGTGAAGCATCTTTTTCTATGGCATTACCGATCACGATCACATCTGCACCCGCCTTGCAATTGAGATAGGCTTTTTCTGCCTCCCGGATACCTCCACCTATGATAAGAGGAACCTCAATGTGTTGGGAAACCGTTTTGATCATTTCTTCCGGAATGGGCTTTTTAGCACCGCTTCCGGCATCCATATAGATCAGTTTCATTCCCAGCATTTCACCGGCCATGGCAGTGCACATGGCAATATCAGCCTTATCGGCCGGGATAGGTGTGGCATTGCTGATATAAGAAACCGTGGTTGCCGCACCACCATCAATCACCATATAACCGGTTGGAATGATTTCCAGCCCGCTCTTTTTTACAAAAGGGGCTGATATCACATGCTGACCGATAAGCAGGTCGGCATTCCTGCCGGATATCAGGGAAAGGTATAATAGCGCATCTGCATGCCTGCTTACCTGCGAGGGACTTCCGGGAAACAGAAGTACAGGTATGGAGCAGGATGCTTTGATCTGCTGAATGCATTCATCAAGATGATCGGATATTACAAGGCTCCCGCCAACAAAGAAATAGTCCACTTTAGCCTGAACTGCCAGTTTTACCAGATCATTCAGGGATGAAACGGTAACCTTATCAGGATCAACCAGTACGGCAAAAGATTTCTTTCCGGTCTTTTTCTTTTCCACCAACGAAGGGTAAACATGCATCTTCATTAAAGCCATTGATTTACAAAAATGCAAAACTTTTGCCAATGGCAGGCATCCCTTTCAAACAGATTGGATATTTTTAATGTTTTACCGTATAATCGTACCCGGAAGTTCCGGGCTTATTATGAAATCCATCATTGGCACTGCCATATTTGTTTTATTGCTGACCTTATCTTCATTTGGCCAGAAAAAAAATAATGTCTGGACCTTTGGGTTTCAATCCGGATTAAATTTTAATACAGATCCGGTTACCTATCAAAAATCAAAACTGGAGCCTGAAAATGTTGCCTGGTATTCGTCTGCCATCAGTGATCATAACGGGAACCTGAAATTTTATACCGACGGACATAAAGTCTGGAACCGCGACGGGTTTGAAATGCCTAAACATAACAACTGGTGGCCCTGGTATGGATTAGATACTGTAATGCCATTGATCGTTTCCCAGCCGGGGAATGATTCCCTGTATTACATTTTTGGAATTGGTTCGGGATTCAATGCCAATAAACTGATTGGGTTCACAACGAAAATGTACAATTCCGGTGATCTTGAAGAAGTTGTTTATCCAAGGCCAACAGGTGCGCAAACATTTTACACCACGCTTACTTCAGACGCATCACTTTTGCTGGCTGGTACCGCCCATTGCAATCAAAAAGACGTATGGCTCACCACGCATACGCCCGGAGCACTGAAAACCTTTTTAATTACACAGGCAGGCATCAGCCCATCACCCATAATTTCTTCACTTGATAACAACCTTGTTCCCGATAGTGAAATCCTGGGAGGCACCAATATCAAATTCTCTGCTAACGGAGAAAGACTGGTTATTCCATTGGTGCGGGAAAATAAATTTGTGGTGTTGGATTTTGATAACCTTACAGGTAAATTTTCCAATCCGCAAAAATTCCAGGTTCCTGCAGGGGAAAAACTTGAAGATGTTGAGCTCTCACCTGATGGAAATAAAATTTATTTTGGAAGCTGGTACACGGAGGAAATTGACCCTGGTGTTTTCGGAGGTGATATCCATAGCATTTACCAGTACGATCTGGAAGCAGGTGCCGTTTCAGAAATTGAGCAATCCATTTATAAAGTGAACGGATTTGGCGACAGGGTATCCTGTGTGCGCACCTGCATCAGACTGCAAAGAACCATGCAGCTGGGTCCTGATGGTAAAATTTATGTGAGCATGCGGTTTACCGGTGGCCGGCCTAACCTTGACCTTTCAATAAGTGTTATAGAAGATCCAAATAAAAAAGGGACTGACTGCCGCTACAGAATGAATTTGATCAAGACCAGGGTGCAGGCCATGTGGGTTACCTATAATTATGTGAGGTCGGGAAGTTTTTCTTTGCGTGAAAACGGGATACAGATACAAAAAAGAACCTGTGCCGACAAACCTGTTGAATTTGCACTATTATTCAACAGGGTAGATTCTGTAAAATGGGATTTTGGTGATCCTTTATCCGGCGCTGATAATTTTTCAACCCAGCTGGCTCCTCAACATTTTTATCCCGCACCAGGCTCGTACTCGGCAAGGGCGATCATTTATTCAAGATGTATTATTGATACAGCCATAAAAGAAGTGGTGATTCAGCCTGATGTTTCCATAAAAGTTCCGGATTTCATCAGAGACACTTTTGCCTGTGTGGGTCAAAAACTGGAATTGGATGTAACCGTTCCGGGGGCAACAGCCTATTCCTGGGATAATTTTTTAATTTTTCCAGAGCGTATCCTTGATACCGCAGGAATGCTCAGCATTGCCATTTATAATGATTGCTCTTTTGATAAAAAAGAATTCAGATTTGTTTATAAGGAATGTCCCTGCGAAGTTTTCGTTCCTACAGCCTTCACACCAAACAATGACGGACTGAATGATATTTTCAAACCAAAGTTTGAATGTTATGCTGTCGATTACAAATTAAAGATCTTCAGCCGCTGGGGACAGGTTATTTATCAGTCCGGTGACGTGAACAAGGGATGGAATGGCAAACGGGGTGATCTTGGATTGCCTGCTGCTGTATATGTTTGGATGGTGGAATATATTAATCCGAATACAAAGGAAAAGTTTGTGAAGAAAGGTACGGTGGCACTGATCCGGTGAGTGGTGTTACAGGTTGATTTGTTGGCAGTTTGATAATGTTCCTCATTCATTATTCGCAATTTGTAATACATGCATGCATACAATCAACCTGTTTACTTTAATTTCTTCAGCAACCAAACAATATAATAGAACTTTTTCTCTTTCCATCCAAAAAAAATCGCCCAAAAAAAATCTTTTTTACACCCATTCTGATACATTACAATACAGGCCTGAACTATCATTTTTTGCCTTCTGTTTTATCCACACCTGTGCGTAACTAGCACTTCATTTTATGCCACGACAAAGATATTTTCGTCGCCTACCTCCGAACTAAAAAAATACCACCAACCCATTAAAAAGCAGTATTATGGCAAGTGAAAGCAGAACTACCACAAAGGGACTTTCGTTCCATCGCAAGTACACCAGAGAGGACGTAAATGTCTTCGATCAGTTTGAGTACGATTATCGTACATCTGTAATCCGCAACCCGAGTGGAGAAGTAGTGTTTGAAATGAATAATGTGGAAGTGCCCAAACAATGGTCACAAATTGCCACTGACATTCTTGCCCAGAAATATTTTAGAAAAGCAGGTGTGCCGCAACCTGATGGATCATCAGGCAGAGAGACATCTGTAAAACAGGTGGCACATCGTATGGCCAATTGCTGGAGAGTTTGGGGTGAGCGCTATGGATATTTTGCAAGTTTTGATGATGCACAGATCTTTTATGAAGAACTGGTGTATTCAATTTTGAACCAGGCCTGTGTGCCTAACTCACCACAATGGTTCAATACGGGTTTGCATGAAAGTTATGGCATCAAGGGAAAGCCACAGGGTCATTATTATGTGGACCAGGTGGATGGAGAATTGAAAAAATCAACATCGGCTTATGAAAGACCCCAGCCGCATGCCTGTTTCATTTTAAGTGTGGATGATGACCTGGTAAATGATGGAGGTATCATGGACCTCTGGGTTCGTGAAGCCAGGATCTTTAAATATGGTTCAGGTGTTGGTACCAATTTCTCAAACCTGCGTGGTGAAGGTGAGAAATTAAGTGGGGGAGGTACATCGAGCGGGTTGATGTCTTTTTTGAAAATAGGAGACAGGGCCGCCGGAGCCATAAAAAGC
>CBIHLW010000200.1:0-5705 GCA_966210755.1 uncultured bacterium | reverse complement strand
AGTACATCAGCTCTTTTACCTTTTACTTTTATTCTTTTTCTTTATTCAGATCGAACATGGTACCAAATACATGGTCCCAGATAGTTGTACTTACACCAAAGCCTTTATGTTCATCTTTATAATGATGAAGGTGGTGATTTCTCCATAAAGGTTTCATCCATTTAAATGGAGGATTCCAGGCATGAATGGCATAATGCATGGAACCATACATGAGGTAGCCAAACATAAAACCAGGGAAGAATATAAATGCATTCTGACCCATCACCATAAACATCAACGCAAATATTACAGAAGCAATGATAAGGCTGGGAACAGGGGGCATGAATAACCTTTCTTTATCTCTTGGAAAATGATGGTGGTTTCCATGCATGACATAAATAAATTTTTGTGCTCTTTCACTTTCTGCCACCATATGAAATATCCAGCGGTGCATGATATATTCAAAAAGGGTCCAGAAAAGCATGCCCGACATGAAGAGTAAGGCTGTATTTATCGCACCAAAGCCAAACCGGCTAATTGCATAATAAGGAAATCCTAATACCACAGGCAGGTAGATGCCCCAGATCACAAGAGGATGGGTTTTTGTAAGGAATTCAAGCGCAGGATTTTGGAAAAGCCTGGCCTGACCTTTATTATGAATTTTCTCAAACTTCATGCGTAAAAGGAATTTGAAAGCAAATTTAAGAATAAGATGCTAAGTAAAAGCTAAGAGTCAAAGGGGATCGAAGCTTGCTTCTGCTCTTTTTGCCTTAACCGCCTAACAACTCGTCTACCCTGACCATCACATATCCCTTTGATTTCAGCCATTGCAATAATTCAGGAAGCTTGTGATAAAATTTATCCGTCCTGTCGGGGTCGGTTCCGATATGCATTAAAAGAATAAACCCGTTCAGGCCACCGGCAGTTTTATTTTCATAATCGAGGATGGACTGATAGATCACACCGGAGCTTCTGTAATTTTTTTCCAGGGGTGTGGTGTAATCGGCATGGCTTAAGGTGCCGGAAGTGAAATTGATCAATTGAAACCCGGCATCGCTGCTCCATTTTGAGATGGAATCGTTGTACCACTCGTAAGGCGGAATGAAATAATTGATTTCCGGTTTTTTTATTCCATCATTTTCCTGGCGGTCTTTGACCTGCTCCACCAGTTTTTTTAAAGGCAGGAGATCATCAAGGAATTCTTTTTTGGTGACCAGCAATTTATTCCGGTCTGTCCAGTCGCAATATAATATATGCGCATTGCCATGATTGCCTAAATAATGGCCATCACTGATCAAAGCATTGATCAATCCCTGGGTGGATTGGCGGTTATAAAAATCACCGGTAAAGAAGAATGAAGCTTTTACATGGTGTTCAGCCAGGGTTTTTGAAATAGGCCAGCCCCCATCAGCAAAATCATGCCCTGTAAAAATAAGGGCCATCCTTTTAGATGATTTGTCGCCCCGGACAATGCCTCCATGCTGGAAAGAGAATTTATTATTGAATGACCGTTGATTGTTATCTTGATAAGCTGAAGATGCGGAAGGATTATCTTTTGCTGCCAGCAGATAGATCAAAGAGGCTGTGCCATCCATGGTGGGCTCATTGGTACTGTAGTCGCCATAGTCGTCATGGTAAACAGCAAGATCGCTTTGAAAAGGCGCATATTCATCATCGTTATACAGTTTAATTCCGATCAGATTTTTGTAAATGCTGGTGTATACAGGACCGTCAACCAATCCTCCGTCAATAGGGTAATTGCCTAAATGTGTAAAAGCAGAATGCGGATCAACAGGCGTATCGCCATGCGATGGTAAGCCATACACCATGCTGGTGCCCCAGGGATTGCAACCAAAGAGCCAGTCGAAACTGGCCTGTTCCAGCTCCTCAAATTGTTTATCAGCTGTTAGCTGTTTATACCAATAGCATTGTATGGCAAATGAGGTAGTGAGATTATTGCTGCACCAGATGAAAGGAACACCGCGGTAAAATGCATTGTGCTTTGCTTTGTTCCATACTCTTTCAATGCCTTCTTTATAAAACCCAATAATGGTGTCTCTTCTTTTATCTTTTAATTGTTTGGCCAGTTCATAATGACCGAGGTTTATGAAAGGATACCACTGGTAGTGTCTGGCGGTATCATCACCCATCCAGGGCGTGATGGGTTCGTCCTGAGCAAGTAAATAGGCGCCATTTAAAACGTCATCCTGATATTGAGAATGAAGTGGAAATGGATCTACTTTTTTATTGGGATATGATTTTTCCATTTCGGTAAAGCTATTTGCCATTTGAGCTATGGCAAGTTCCAAATCATCCACCCAGTTTTCTTCCGCATAGATGTAAGGAGCTTTTACAGAAGCCGTCTGGGTGACACCGGGTTTTTTTATTGAATATTGAAAAGCGGAAGCAGATTTTGACTGAAGCCGGAAAGCATAAACAGGATCCTTATTGATAAAAATTTCTGATCCCAATGCAAATGCACTTGCAAATTTTGCTGCCGTTGAAGATGTACCGGTGGTATTGTTTAAAAACTTTCCCCGTTGTTGCGGCTCACCATTTATGAAATAAACAGGACGTTGAGATCCCCGCCCGTAAAATGTATCCATGCCGGGAATGCGCATGCCCATATGATCGCGGTCGTCGGCTATCTGGTTGAACATCCAGTCTTCTTTCGGATGCATTTTCAACAGCCAGTCTAATCCCCATCTGGCTTCATCCAGTATATCAGCCATTCCATTTTTCCCATCCAGTCCGTTGGCCAGCTTTTCATCTGTGAACGCATTTGGAAAATCACGGTACGCAGCCAGCAAATGATAGGTGGCATTGGCGGAAGTGGTGGAATATTGCAGGTAATCGCTTGCATCATGCCATCCTCCCACTACATCAATATAAGTACTATCGGGAATGCCGGCTTCTTCTCCGTACAAAACATATCCATCATCGGTATGGCAACTGTCTTTTAAAAATGGGTTGAAGCCAGTTCTTTGCTGCCGCATATACCGTAAACAAAAATCAGCTGTGCCTTTGTACACATCATTTCCTATTTCAAATACAGGCGACTTAGTACCGCCTGACTGCAAATAATACCTGCCTGGTTTATTGAAGTTCGAAAAGTTCAGCCTGTATGTTTGAGTAAATGGACCATAACTTCCAAACGCTTTTCCTGTTGAACCATTGAAGGCGATCTTTTTTGTTTCCGCATTGATCAATTGAAATGTTTTGATCTCCATGTATTCTTTTGAACACCACACGGCTACTTTGCTGCCTTTTGTTTGATATCCTAAAAGGTTGATCCGTATCCATGAAGTTTCACCGGTATCCTTTTTAGAAAAAGAAAACGAAATGATGAGGGTACAAGCTGATGCCAGTAAAAACAATTTTCTCATAGGTTGAATTTACGGACTAAGAGGTTAAAGGAGGAGAAAGAGGTGGCTAAGAGGTTAAAGGAGAGAAAAGAGGTTAAAGGAGAGAAAAGAGGTTAAAGGAGAGAAAAGAGGTTAAAGGAGGAGAAAGAGGTTAAAGGAGGGGGCTAAGCGGTTGAAAGAGGTAAAAGGAGGTAAGGAAAATTTATCGGTGTAAGTAAAACCTAACTGGTATTTCGTATGCGGCTTGGGGTCTGACCTGGAAAAACTGTATAATTAAAAAAATGACGATAGTGGTTGATGCAAAACATAGTTCTTGTTTTGGTTGTCTTGAGGTGTTGAAGTTCGATTGACCTTTCCTCCTTTAACCTCCTTTAACCTCTTTTTCCCTTTTTTACCCTCTTAGCCACCTCTTTTCCCTCATTTAACCTCTTAACCTATTTTTGCCACCTAAACTTTCAACATGAAGCTAGTTTCTTATCTCAATGACGGTCATGATCAGCTCGCGGTATTGGTTGATGGATTTTTATACAACATGGAACATCTGCATCCCGACCTTCCCAATACCATGAGCATGTTCCTGAATTATTGGGAGGAATCATTTTCACAGGCCCTGGGCGGAGTGGTTATGATAGAGGAAGGAAATATTTCACAGAATAAGGCCATACCTGTGGACAGTGTTCAGCTGCTGTCACCCGTTCCTTTTCCAACTTCCTGCCGGGATGGTTATGCCTTCCGTCAGCATGTTGCCGCAGCAAGAAGGAACCGCAAGGTGGATATGATAGCGGAATTTGACCAGTATCCCATCTTTTATTTTACCAATCATCACGGCGTACAAGGACCGGGACCGGTACTTTGCATGCCCGACCATTTTGAAAAACTTGATTTTGAACTGGAAGCATCTATTGTTATTTGTAAACATGGAAGAAATATAAAAGCGGAAGAAGCAGACGAATACATTGGTGGGCTCATGATCATGAATGACCTCAGTGCCAGAAGACTTCAAATGGAAGAGATGATGCTGAACCTGGGTCCTGCAAAAGGAAAGGATTTTGCAACTATAGTTGGTCCATGGCTGGTGACCACTGATGAACTGGAAGCATTTGAGATAGCTCCAAAAGAAGGTCATGTTGGGAAGAACTGGAATCTGAAAATGGTATGCAGGGTAAATGGCATTCAGGTGAGCGAAGGCAATCTCGGCGACATGGACTGGACCTTTGCTGAAATAATTGAAAGAGCCTCTTATGGTGTTGATCTTTATCCCGGTGATATCATCGGTAGCGGAACGGTTGGAACCGGATGTTTTCTGGAATTGAATGGCACAGGCAAACTGAATGATCCGGCCTACCAGGAGCAGTGGTTACAAAAAGGCGATGTGGTGGAAATGGAAATAGATGAATTGGGAGTTTTGGAAAATACCATCGAGGAAGAAGAAACGGACTGGAGTATCCTTCAAAGAAAGAAAAGTACTCTTTGACCTTGTCATTTCGCAGGGATCTGGACTTTGCAAAAAAAGTTGAGGCCAATGAACCAACTTGAAATTTATTTATTTATCCTGGTCCAGGTGCCTGCGGGAAGACAAGGTCATAGTAATTACAGTTAGCTGGGCGCAAGGATCATCACACCCTTACCTTATTCATTTTCCTCACAGGTGCTGCACCCTTATTCTTTACTTTCCCCAAAAAAGAATCTTTTACTTTTAAATTCTTCTGCGCATTTACTTCTGCATTTCCCACACCTGAGTTTTCAATGTTCATGGTTTGCACAACAAAATTTCCTGCATGAAGCGAACCCACACCGGTGTTTATTACATTTACGTCCTGCGCTTTTCCATCCAGTGTTATATTGCCTACACTTGTGTTGCTCAGCTCTAATTTATTTACTGTAAGATCAATATCAACATTGCCGACGCTGCGGTTTTTGAATGAAAGATTTTCAAAAGAAAGATTTTCATCAGAAGCCACATTACCAACCGTCTTCAATTCCATTTCCTTCAGTTTTTTAAATGTGACATATACTTTCATTTTTGATTTTGTTTTCAGGTTCACTTTTTTCAGTTTATCCATATCTATAACCAGGCTGTTACCTTCATTCTTTACATTAAAGTACTGATGCAGGTTTTCATCAGCCTCTATTTTTACCGATTCCTTATCGCCCTGCGACAGCCTCAATTCATAAATGCCCGAGGCCTTCAAAATTTCAAATGATGAAACGGCAATATCTTTTGTTACCATATTTCCATTGCCTTCTACGGTTGATCTTTTTTCATCCTGTGCCACAACTGATGTTAATAGTAAAGTTGAAGCGAGAGATGCCATGAAAAATTTTCTCATACTAATTGCTTTTAAATGTATAGTTAATGAC
>CBIHLW010000199.1:0-5737 GCA_966210755.1 uncultured bacterium | reverse complement strand
TCCATTACCTGATTGATCATAAAGCGGATGATAGTGCAGTGCAGCCGTGAGTGCAGCCTGGTTGGCAATGGTTCCGCCACCTACAAATAATCCACCACCGGCAGGATAACCAATCAGTTCTCCGATCCAGGTTATGGTCCTTCTTTCTATTTCTGTAGCAGCCGGCCCGGCCTTCCATCCTCCGGAATTCATATTGACGGCTGCAGCCATGGCTGAAGCAAACACGGACATCATGGTTCCGGAACCATTTACAAAACCAAAATACCTGGGTGAGCCCAGGTGAGTGGCATGAGGAAGTATCCTTTTTTCCCAGTCTGCAATAATGCTTTCCGGATCCTGCCCTTCTTCAGGAAGTTCGTCTGCAAACAAAGCTTCGATCTCCGTTGAACTGCTTTCTGAAATGATACGCCGGGTCCTGATGGTATCATAATAGTCAGCAATAGAATCGATCATTTCATAACCTAGTTTGCGGAATTCTTCTTTGTCAGCATCAGGGTTGATAAACGGCCGGGTGCCTGCAGTGGTTGATGTGTTCAGCATGATATGAGGTTTACTAAAAGTTACGGATTTTCAGGTGAAAGATGGAGCGTGTACCATATTATTCATCAATTGCAAAGCCTGTTTTACCATGGTTTGTATTTTAACCTAAAGCGCCCTGTTTTTTCGAAAGTTCGAAGACTGGTGCAGATATTTTTTTAAGATCAGTTGCTGAAATAAAGGTTTTTTTGTTTTGGGCTGATAAGGTAATTTGCAAAAAAGAAGGTTATGACTAACGTTAAAGCGCAATCGTTCTTAGCGGAATTAAATTGGGAATACAGGTCCACAATAGCCTGCCTGAAAGAAATCACGGAAGGTCTTTTTGAATACAAACCCCATCCCAAATCCATGACCATGGGTTACCTGGCCCTGCTGGTTGCAGAAATTCCACTATGGATCAAATACATGATCAGCGAAGGCGAAATTGATTTTGCCACTTTCCCGCATTTCTCTCCTAAAACAAATGCTGAACTGATTGCGCATTTCGAAGAAAATATGGAGGCGGCACGACAGGCTTTACAGCAGGTGAGTGACGAAGAGCTGGAATCGGATTTTTCATTAAAAGCAAACGGACAGTTGCTGTATACTTCCAAAAAGATCACTGATATCGGAGTAACCCTTAATCACTGGGTGCATCACCGTGGACAATTGACGGTTTATATGCGGTTGAATGATCTTCCTGTACCTTCTATTTACGGTCCATCAGCGGACGATAAGAATTTTACGGTTCCTAAGTAAAGGGAAGTCAGGGTGTCAATAGTCTTTAGTCAATAGTCAATAGTCAATAGTCTACAAGTCGGCATGTTCGCATCATCACCGTTTCTTCTTTTTACTTGTCTCTCTTGAAAGGCAAATAAACCTGCTATCGCCAATTTGGGGTGCGAGTGAAAAATTCCAGTAAGCGTTCGCGGCGTACTCGGCATTAGCCTTTATTTCTATTTTCTTGTCAAATCTTCCCGAGAATAAGAGCGATACCGTTCCTGGTGAACCGTAACCGGATGGTTTGCTTCCCTCATCGTAATACGATTTTATGTTAGTAAACTGGGCGTAGCCTTCAGCCATTACAACAACTTTGTAGGGCATGGTGGTGTAAAATATGAGTGATTTGAAAATATAATCAAACCGGAAGGCCATATCGTCATCGTTCCGCTCCGGATCTAATGTGATGTCTGAAATAAATTCCTTTTCACCCCAGAGGATAGAGATATCGGTTGTAGAAGGTATTTGCTCAAAATCCAGGCTGAATCCGATTTCACCTCCATTATTATGAAACAGGATCATTCCTTTTTTTTCACTCGCAGGCAACTCATTGTTTTCGATCATTTCATAGGTCTCGCCGGTTTCATTATCGAGTATCTTCAATTTATAGTAATAACCGCCCGACAGTGAAAACGGATCATCGCCATATGGGAGGTACTTAAAATATAAAGTAGTGACGCTTTCATCATCTATATTTTCCGTATTCTCCAGATAGTCCAGCCGTAAAGAGTTCATGCCGGGCGATGACCTTTGCATGATCTTATTTACAAAGTTCTGGCTGAAGCCATTTTGAATTGCAAAGAACAAAAAGATAATAGAGGCGAATAAAGATTTCATGGTAAGATTATAAAAGTTTTTGTACCGGCTGACTATGACTATCTGTGTTTGGTTGTAACAGTGCCACATGTCAGGATCCATGCCGGATGACAGTGTAATGGAAATAAATAGTAGGTATAGAAAAAAGCAGCGCAGGAAAATCGCGCATCTGCAGCATATATTTTTTGATCATAGGGTAACTTGAGACACTAATGTAGAAAAAAACGTGGAAGGATAAAATTGCTGGGGGACTTTTTTTAGTTTTTATTCAATAAGTCTTTATGCTATTTGCTTAACCTTATTCACCCAACAGGTTTCCTAATTTCCGCAGCACCTGCCAGGTATAATCAACCTGTGCATCCACACGTTCCTTATCCGTAGAAATTTTTTCGCAAAGTATCACCTGCCCGTTGCATGCAATGGCAAAGTAGGCATAAAGCCGGTTCAATCCTTTTTCCGGCATTTTTGATGCATAGCCAGTAATGGCAATGCTGTAGTTACTGGTAAACATATCAGCCACACTAAGCGCCATTTTACGTGCCACGTGTTCTGCCACGCAATCCGCCTCCTCAGCCAGTATGGGGTCAACATGAAGGTGCCTGCATTTTTGTCCCAGGTTGTAGGCGGTGATTCCACCCTGAAAGAATTGTGATGCTTCCAGCGCGGAGGACATGGCAGCCTGAAGATGCCCGGCAGTAACACTTTCAGCAACGGCAATGGTTTGCCTGCGGGTAGTAAGAATATCTTTTATCTGGTTGATCAGTTTTTCATCGTAAAGCATGAGGGCCATTTATTTATTTACTATGAAAATTTGTTGCCAGGGTTATTAAAATTCAAAAGCATGACCTGACGAAGGAGGGTCAATAGTGAATAGTCAATTGTCAAATGCATGCATTGACGCAGGAAGTTTTAAAGACAGCTGGTCAGCAAACTAAGCTTTCCTGTGTTTTCTTTTCAGAATGAAAGCAGAGATAATACTCACCAGCAAACCTGTTGGAAAGATCTCCATCAAAGTGAAACCGGTAAAGCCCCACCAGGTGCTGTAGATTTCTTTCCCATCTGCCACATCCTGTTTGATCTTAGCGATCTCCTGCGCCGAAGCTCCTTTATTCATGGCCGCCTCCAACTGGCACCTTTCCCATATATCCATAAAATCCGGGATCATGTAATTATAGGCAATGGCCCAGGTGATCACATAAAACATGGAGCCTATAAGTGAGATCCAAAGCCCGATACGGAAGGCTTTACCGAATGAGATCAGTCCATTATTGTATTTATCGCGGTACTGTTTGATGGCAAAGAAGATAAGGCTGAATGTAAGCAACTGCACGGCATAGCCCACGAACATGCTGGTTGACATGGACTCCGCGGTCATGTTCCTCATGTAGGGCACCGAAACAAAAATAAAAACGGAAAGGATGATGCCGGCAATCAGTCCAAATACAAGAACGGTTCTTTTCATAATTTTTTATTTGATACAAATATGAATGCATCTCAGAAAATGCGCTTCATACTTTCAGGTGATTTTATAGAGAATCCTTCTTTTGGGTGATCAGATCAGTCCCAGTGCCCTTGCTTTTTCCACCGCCTGCACGCGCCGTTTCGCATCGAGTTTAAAATAAAGATTAGACAAATGTGTTTTTACGGTGTTCAATGATACAAAAAGCTGCCGGGCTATTTCTTCGTTACTCAGTCCGCTGGCCATACATTGCAGCACTTCCAGTTCCCGATGGCTGATGTTCAGTTTTTCCAGGAGCTTAGGATCTGATTCCCGTTTATTTTCAACAGGCACCGGAACTTCTTTGATCACTGTTTCCGTTTGTATGATGGTTTCTTTTTGAATGATGGTCCTGGGCCTTGAAAGTTTCAATCCCATCCAGATGCCAACCCCAATAAAAACGATCCCTGTGATCAGTCCATAGATCTCCATCAGATTGTCCATCACCAAAAAACGGTACTTAGCCCAGGACATCAGGCCAGATAGGAGCGCGAGCGCGAGTGCGTAGGGAACGATCCAGAAAAACTTTTGCATTGGCATGTACAATAATAGTATTTACGCCGGAAATTAAACCGCATTGTATAAAGAAACCCTTCATTACTTAAATTTCAGATTACGGGGTTTAATTATATGGAAAGATGCAGGTGATTGGCTTGAAGGGAATTTGATTATCCCCTGATAAATGTTTTCAAAAAACTTTGCACCATTTCCGATCGGCCAATTGGTTCCAACAGCAGTACAAAAAGGTTTACGCCCACTGCCAGGTAGGTGGCGGGATGCCTGACCTTGCCAAACTTCCATGCCGTGAATAAGATCATGCCGATGATCAGGGCTTGTGTTGGATAAACTGGAAGCATGATATCTATATTGGGCCAGTCTTTGATATTGGCTGCAATGTATACATTCTGCGTACCTCGACCCAACGCCGGCATCATGATGATAAAAACAGTGGATATCAGCCACCAGGCATGGTGTTCCAGTTTCTTTCTATGGATGATGCTTTGAATGACAGCATAAGCGAAGGCAGTCATCATTACAATTTCAATGGCAGCCACACCGAAAAAGAACCAGGGTTGAAAAGGTCCGAACCGCTCTGGCAATTGCACTGCTCTTTCCGTGTTAACAATATCGCGGTGCATCATGCTCAAAGCAGTGAGGCAAACGCCACCCGCCACAAACATACCAATGATGCCATTGGTGCGGTGCCTGGCCAGTTGTCCATGCATGGCATAGTAGGGCTGCATAATGAGGTAGAAGTACCAGATGGTTCCCGTCCAGTAGTGCACATGAACCGACCAGGCATTTTCGGAAAAATCACCCCAGTAATCGCGGAAAATTCCCAACTGCATAATGATCATGGGAAGGATCATCCAGAGATGAAGATTTTTGTATTTGTTTTTCCGTGTTGTTGCAATAGTTTCAGCAGGAGGTGCGGTAACCATTGTAGCTATCGTATCCTTTGTAAGAAGGCTCATGTTTTGGTTTTGAGGAAATAAGGTACAGAAATTTTATAATTATTTGTAATGTATTCGGGGGAATTTAAAAGTCAAAAGCATCCGTGAGGAAGGACGGGTAAAAGTCAAAAGTCAAAAGCATGCCCTGACGAAGGAAGGGTCAAAATTCAAAATATAAAAATGTAAAAGCATGGGCTGACGAAGGAAGCGGCAAAACCATTCCGGCAATCTGATTGTATATTCACAGCCTTTCTTACAGACAATAAATCAATGAACGATATCAATTTTTTTCATCCGGGACAGGTATGGCAATACAACACACGCAGTGGCGAAGAGGCTTCTACTTTAACTGTTTTGAAAATTGATGAACTGGAGGATGACGCCATTATCCATGTAAGAATTGATGGCATTCAAATTGGAAAGGGAGATCACATCGGTCATTTGCCTTTTTCAGCTGAAGCCATTGAAGCTTCAGTAACAGGTTTTGTCCAACACCTGGACCCACTACCCGGAGTCGGGGAAGGTTATTTCCAATGGAAGCAGCAATTTGATGCAGGAAAGGCAGGTTATTGGAAGATCACGGTTAAGGAAGCCATTGAAGCCATTGGTTCAATTTTATGATGGACCATATTCTTTAATTACAAATAATTAAAGTTGCAGAATTACATTTTCA
>CBIHLW010000198.1:0-5756 GCA_966210755.1 uncultured bacterium | reverse complement strand
CCTCTAAAACATAAAAATGCGTGCAGGAAGTAAGTTGGGCGGAAAGCGTTTTTAAAAACTCAAATGTTGAAACACCTGTTTCAACATTTGGTGTGCCTGCCCATAAATTATAATATGTGCTTATGGAAAAAATCCACCCCATGCTACAATTCTGTATTGTCTGCAATGGCAGCATCACCTGTTTTAGCGGGATTTCTTCAGGAATGTCAATTGTTCCCAGTGTTTTGAAATATTCAAGTAATTCAATTGACTCAGCCGACTTGTTGAAATATTTAGTAAACACTTTTTCATTTAATCCTGTCTGAATCTGACCATCTTCCATCCCTTTCATAGAAACCAGCACAATGGGTGTTTGATGTCGTCCGTAACGCATTTCCAGCATCCTTACCTGGCGCGCAAAATGATATCCATTCATTCCTGAATGATTGAAATCCGTGATGATTATATCCAGGCCTGATCTGTTTTCGAATTTTAATTTGATGTATTTCAATGCCTCATCAGGATGAGATATATGGCGGTATTCAATTTCTCCCAGTTTTGCCAGTATAGCATTATGAAATCCCCTTGTGTACAATGAATGGTCTTCTAAATGGATGATATGTTTCATATTGTATAAAATTAATAGATACTCAGTGCTTCCGGCTCTGTAATTAGGATTGATTGCTTTTCACGAAATTTTTTTACCGGATAGAATAAGCGCCAGGATCTTTATAGAAATTTTTATAACGCGCTGCGGTTACTCCATTATCCCATGTTCCCTCAGATGATGCTTCATAGTAAAATGTCCTTTCCACCCCTTATGGATGAGCTCAAATAATTTTCGGGTATTTATTTTTAATCGGTAACTTATGTTACCTCCATTTTAAAGGCGGCACTAATATGAAAAAATTTCTGTTTCCGGTGCTGACGATCCTCATTGCCTGCACCTGCTTTGCTCAAAAACCTCTTGAACCATGCTGCAATGTTATTGGCGTCCATCCTGCAAAGAACATGGTGGTGGCAAGGAACCATGATAATGGACGTTTGTTTGTATTTAAGGTAGATGCAATGGACATCAAATCCATAAAACTGAAAGATGCGGTAACCACCAATTCAGACCTTACTGTCATCACTGCGGTTAATGGTATAGCCAGAAAATATGAAGCTGAACCTGTAAATGGAATTAGAAACAACGATCCTGTTAATGGGGTTAAGATCAATTATGCAGAACCGGTGAATGGCATTAAATCTACAGGCAATCCGGACAACGCACAACCGGTGGGCATAGTGCAGATCAATTATGTAGCACCCTGCTGCTTAATTGTACAAATTGACAACCTGGAGCCCTGTTGCAGTATCGTTTCGGCAAAAAATAAAGCTACCGGTGCCACCGTCCGGTTCAAAGCACCTGCACTTGTTCTTGGCAAAGTAAAAGTTGGAGACCCGGTTTATATAGAACCTTGCTGTAATATGGCTATCATTCAATCTGCCTACCAAAGCAATGGCGGAGAAATGAATTCTTTTGGTTATCCCATAGAAAGCGGAAGTGATGGTAATGAAGAAAACGCAAATGCCAGATGGGTCATCAGTCCGGCCAATATGAAGGGTGTGTTGGGAAGGCTGAATACAGCATTCCCTGATGATGTGGAGTGGAGCATTGACTTCAACTCAGCGGCTGATAATAAATTTATCACGAACCGCAGCGGTTTTAGCAAACATGGTCCTGCACAGGATATTGGTCCTGCCATTTATAATTTCCAGCTCAATTCCGTTCTGGTTGAAAACGTTCCGATTGAAAGAGGAAAGGAAACAAGATTAAAAACAGGGGTTTTGAGTATTGTTTCAGATGGCAGATGGGAACTATGGAATGAAACAAAAGAAAAATATTATACCTCCGGTAACAAGCAGAAAAAAATTGCTTTGCCTGCAGGCGCTTATCAACTGAACCTTGGTGGCCAGTATTACCCTGTAGTGATCAGGGATAAGGAGACAGTGGAATATTAAAACCCGGATAGGTAAGAATAAACTGATAAAGTAACGGAGAAGCCTTCTTCTGCTTCCTGAAATTAAATCGCCTTCCGGCGATTTTTTTTATCACAGCGAATAGGAGAGCAGCAGTTGACAGGATTATCATCATAGGCATATGCCTCACTATTTTTCCCCATCCTCCCTGCATAAATAGTTGAAGCATATTGATATTTCCGGAAAGTAAAAATGACAGAGTAATAAACCTGGCCCTCCATTTCCTTAGTTCAGGAAGCTTCCTATCCATATCCAGGCAACGCGTTTACCCCGTTTCCCTGCTTTCATTTTGTTTCAGCCTGTTACCTGATATGCCGGATTATTCGCTGGCTTTGCAGAACATACCTGGTATGGTGCGGATGCGGTTATTCAGTTATTTGAAATATTTAATATATTTCCTGCCTTAATAAAATGGCCAGTGAAAGATTATCTGAAAATTCTTCATGAGTTTGAGTCCATAGACCCCATGTGGATCATAAATATAGAATCAGGAAATAAATTCCGTTTTGAAGAAATCAATGCATCATTTACAGCAGTAACAGGATTAAAACCAGAACAGGTGGAAGGCCGGTTAATAGAGGAGGTGCTGCCTGTAACTTCTCATAAAATCGTCAGGGAAAAATACACTCAGGTTATTAAAACAGGAAAGATCGTTGACTATATTGAAATAGCCGTTCATCCTGCCGGGGAAAAGGTTGGTGAGATTCGTGTGCTTCCTATAAAAAATGATGAAGGTAAAGTTGTAAAGCTTATGGGTATTGCCCACGACATTACTGAAAAAACAATTTTACAAAGGAAGCTGGATGAAGAACGCGATAAAATCTCTAAACGGATATCGGCAGCCACCATCCGGAGCCAGGAAAGGGAAAGGAATAGCATCAGCCTGGAACTTCATGATAATGTGAACCAGGTGTTAACCACAGTAAAACTGTATACTGAACTTTGTATTTCAAGATCGGTTGATATTGACGTTTATCTTCGAAAATGTACCGGACTGTTGATGGAAACAATTGATGAAATAAGAAGATTATCCAAACAACTGGCTTCTCCTGCTATAAATTCAATGGGATTGTCTGCTTCTTTTTCTGAATTGATTGAATCTATAAACCAAACCAGGCAGGCGGACATCAGGTTAATCACTGATCTGCAAGATACCATCAGATTGAATGAAGATATGCAGATGGCATTGTACCGTATAGCCCAGGAACAACTGACCAATATATTAAAGCATTCCAAGGCGAAAACCGTAATTGTTCATTTACATAATAATCCTGAAGAGATATTCCTGCATATCAAAGATGACGGGATCGGGTTTGATGCTAAACGGAAAACATCAGGAATTGGTATCGCCAATATGACTTACAGGGCATCATTATTCAATGGAAAATTTGAGCTGAAAAGTGCTAAAGGCAAGGGTTGTGAATTGAAGGTCAGCTTCCCCTTAAAATGAGAAAGGGAAAGTTAAGGGAAAAGAGGAAGAGAAAAAGCGCCGGCTCATCCTCTTCCACTTTCTAGTTCTTCATGATCATAAACTCCACCCTTCTGTTCAACTGTCTTCCATCATCCGTTTCGTTGGTAGCAACGGGCTTGGTCTCACCATAACCCATGCTGGTGATCCTTGATGAATGGATGCCTTTGGACAGGATGTAATCCATTACTGACTTTGCACGGTTATGACTTAAAGTTACATTGTAGTCATCCGAACCACGGCTATCTGTATGCGCACTCATTTCAATTTCAATTGCGGGATTCTCATTTAATAATTTCACTACCCTGTCCAGCTCCACATAACTTTCAGGGCGGAGATCCCATTTGTCGAAATCAAAAAATACATTGTTTAACCGTACTATGGCACCTATCTCAATTGGCACCAGGAAGAGGTCCTTATGTATTTCTTTGTAACCTTCTTTTACCAGCGAATCGAGATTGAGATTTTCACTCTGGGCAAAGAATTTATCTGCGGTTGCCCTTATCAGGTAATTCTTATCGTAGGGCAATACAATTTTAAATGCACCATCGCCTGAGTTGGAAACGCCATTGCCTGCAACCGCACCTTCGGGCAGGGTTTCGTAAACAAGAGAGGCGCTAAGAGGTTCTTTTGTTTTTGAATTGTATACATTGCCGGTAACCACCACAACAGGTAAAGGTTTTTCCTTTTCCAGCAGTTTTACCCTAACGATATCGCTTTCACCAAAGCCCCCGTCTGTTTCTGTCATGTGGCTGCTCATGTAAGCATATTCCCCACCGGCATCCATGGTAAAAAAGGCATCCCAGTCGGGTGTGTTGATAGGAGCTCCGAGATTTACGGGCTCACTCCAGTTGCGCCATGTATCATCCAGGCGTTTACTCATCCAGATATCGTTATCTCCCTGGCCGCCGGGACGGTCGCTGCTGAAGTAAAGTGTAACGCCATCAGCTGCCAGGTAGGGTGTCATTTCATTATAATTCTTTTCATTGATTTTTTTGCCCAGTGATTTGGGTTCGGTCCAGGTTTTATCAGGCTGAAGAAAAGATACATAGAGGTCGTTGTTGGCACTGCCACTCACTTCGCTCATATAAAGCAATAGTGTTTGTCCGTCCTGCGCCATGGATGCACCGTTACTTTTTCCACGGTCATACTTTTCATATTTACTGATAAACAACATTTGCGGCTTTCCCCATCTGCCGTTGGGCTGGCGGTGACTCATACTCACACCATTTCCATAATAATCTCCATCCACAAATGCATTTCGCAGCAGTATGCGGTTGTTGTCTGCCGATATCCAGTAAACAGCATTGTAATAATAGGTATTCAGAGGATAGCCGAGGTGCATGGCATCGCTCCAGTTCCCAAAACTGTCACGGCGCGAATACCAGATGTCCTGTGAATTCCTGACCGTTCTGTAATGGGTATTGATCTCATGATTTTCACAGATAAAGAACAGGTGATTGCCATCAGCGGATATGGTAGGTCTCAACTCAGCCAGTTCGGAATTAACATGCCATCCCACATTTTCGATCTTGATGATGGTGGATTCCTTAATAAGGTTTTCTTTTTGCGCAACAAGTTTAATGGAAGTGTCAACAGCGTCTTGTGCAGCGTTGTTCAGGCAGAGCGCCAGTAAGGCAATGGTTAGTTTGGTTTTCATGGACCTGGATTAGTGAGATAAATGTAAATATTAGAATTGGTAAATGGAAGCCGGGTGTAAAAGAGGAAATGTAAGCCACTTTACATGATCTATCACCTCCGGCTTTCAAGGCATGGTAATCAAACTGCAATGTCATCAAAAAACTTTTGCGTCATCAGCCATTTCAAACCGGTTATAAAACAATCATTTAGGTACTTCATTTTTAAAATACCTGTTATCTGGTATTGACATTAAACCTGAATTGCTTTATTTTGGCGCCTTCCCCCGGTATCCTTATCAGCAACCACTAACGCTTATGTTCAAAAAAATTGCCTGTTTGGCTACAGGCCTGCTATTGATATTGCTATCATGGAGCCAGGCCGTGGAGTCAATTTCCGGACCCCAGATCAGTATAGGATACCAGCCTGCAGAATATCTATTTGATGCAGCCGATACCATAAAGTATACAACCCCGCTAAGTTTTTGCGAAGGTGGGAGTGTGGTGCTTACAGCTAATAATGCGCCTGATGGGGCTAATTTTCAGTGGAAAAAAGATGGTTCAAATATTTCGGGTGCTATCTCTGAAACGTATACTGCAACTACTTCGGGAAATTACTCAGTTTTAGTGAATGCTGCTTCCTACGATAC
>CBIHLW010000197.1:0-5757 GCA_966210755.1 uncultured bacterium | reverse complement strand
CATCAACGTCAATATTCAACCTTCACATTCAGCTTTTTTCTATTTTTCTTAGCTGTAAAAAACCGGAGTACGGCTTTGATCACAATTTGGATTATGTTTAAAGTCGTTTTTTAATTACTAAAAGGATTAGTTTTGAATAAAGGGCATGTTGCTTCGAAATTCTGCAATCAGGAGATTTCGCTGCTCATGGTTTAAAGCCTGAAGTATCATTTAATGAATCCCAATCTTAACAAGGACTCCGATAATTTATCGGCAGCGGAAAAGGAATTTGAGAATAACATCCGTCCCCGGGAAATAAAAGAATTTTCAGGGCAAAGCCAGGTAATCGAAAACCTCATCATCTTTATCAAAGCCGCCAGGATCCGGGGTGAAGCCCTTGATCATGTATTATTTCATGGTCCTCCCGGCCTGGGAAAAACCACTTTATCAAGAATTGTTGCAAATGAATTGGGTGTAAACATCAGGGAAACTTCAGGTCCGGTTATAGAGAAACCCGGAGATCTGGCAGGATTACTTACCGGTCTTGAACCGAACGATGTTTTATTTATTGATGAGATCCACCGGCTGAGCACTGTGGTGGAAGAATACCTTTATTCTGCCATGGAAGATTACAAGATCGATATCATGATCGATAGTGGTCCCAATGCAAGAAGCATCCAGATCAACCTCAATCCATTTACGCTTATAGGTGCAACCACAAGAAGCGGGTTGCTTTCTTCCCCCCTTCTTTCCAGGTTTGCCATCAAGTCAAGACTTGAATATTATAATGCTGAAACCCTTAGAAAGATCATATTAAGATCAGCAGATATTTTACAGGTGCCGATTTCACCGGATGCATCTTCCGAAATTGCCAGAAGAAGCCGTGGTACACCACGTATTGCCAACGGCCTGCTTAGAAGAGTAAGGGATTTTGCACAGGTGTTGAATGATGGTCAGATTGATATCGGGATTACGCAGCATGCACTCAAAGCGCTGAATGTAGACGAACATGGGCTGGATGACATGGATAACCGGATACTTTCAGCCATCATTGAAAAATTCAAAGGCGGACCTGTTGGTATCACAACCATTGCAACGGCAGTAGGTGAAGAACCCGGAACGCTGGAAGAAGTGTATGAGCCATTCCTGATCCAGGAAGGATTTCTTAAAAGAACGCCCAGGGGGAGAGAAGCAACGCATAAAGCCTATGAGCATCTGGGAAAGAAACCTTTCACCGGTTCGGAAGGTCCTGATTTGTTTAATAGCTAATGGCCACCCGGCCATTAGCCAAAAGCCTTCCTCACACTTCCTGCACTACCAGCCTGAACCCATTTCCATGTATATTAACGATCTCAATATTTGGATCATCCTTCAGGTATTTGCGTAGTTTGGCAATATATACATCCATACTTCTGCCATTAAAATAAGTATCGCTACCCCAGATTCTTTTTAGTGCCTGCTCACGCGGCAGCAGGTCATTCATATGTTCGGCAAGCATCTTCAGCAATTCATTTTCTTTTGGAGAAAGGGTTTGCATTTTGCCTGCATGGGAAAGTTCACGCAATTTTGGATTAAAATGATAGGAAGCAAGGTCAAATTCACGATTTTCTGATTCCCGGTTTAACTCTTCATTACGTTTAAGGATGGCCTTGATCTTATGTAAAAGCACCTCACTGTCAAATGGCTTGGTAATATAATCATCAGCACCCAGTTTATAACCCTGGATAATATCTTCTTTCATGGTTTTAGCACTCAAAAAGAATAGAGGAACATCGGGATTGATATCTCTTATTTCTTCCGCCAGGGTAAATCCATCCATATTAGGCATCATTACATCCAGCAGGCAGAGGTCGAACGATTCCCTTTGAAAAGCAGCAAGACCAAGACGGCCGTCTCTTTCCAATGTAACATCATAGTCATTCAATTCCAGGTAATTCTTCAATACACTTCCCAAATTCGGATCGTCTTCGCATAATAAAATTTTAGCTTTCTTGTCTGCCATGATAATGGGTTTTTTTAATTGAGCAATAAAATTAAAGCATTTAGAATTACTATAAAGCGTTTGTGCGAGGGAGTTAGATTAAATCAAAATAGAGGGTTCAACACTCAAATCAAAGCCTCCTTTATCGCTCCTAACTGCAACAGGCACAACAACGTAATCTCTTCCTGCTTATCTTCCTAACGACTGCATACTCATCAGTTCTGCAGGCAGGATAGAAAAGATACATAAAGAATGGGCTAAAAAAATCGGGCCCGGCAAAGGGGAATCATGGTAAGCGTGAGTGGTACCGGAAGGTATTAATGCACCATTTGCTGGGCATAATTAAAATGCTGGTCAACTCTTCCAATGAGGTCGTTATAGTCAAAAGGTTTTTGCATGAAGTCGTCTGCGTGGGCATAATTTACCATGGCCGGATTACAATCTTCACCTGACATCATAACGATGCGGATAGAAGAAGTATCCGGATCATTTTTTAACTGGTTGCAGAAGGTATAGCCATCTTTATCAGACAGGCAAACATCCATGAGGATCAGAATGGGCTTATGAACCCTGATCTTTAACATGGCTTCCTCAACAGATGAAGCCAGTATAGTTTCATAGCCCTGCCCTTTCAGAATGATCTGAACGATCTGGAGCAGATCCCTATTATCATCGAGTAACAGGATTTTTTTTGAATTATACACGGTCAACATTTTTCTCCCTATATTCAAATACAGTTCCAAAATTCAAAAAAAGGCTAAAAAAAAGATGAAAATCAGGAACTCAGGTCGGCGCAAAGGGCTAAAACGGCTATAATTTCTTCATTGAAGATTTTATAATCGAAAGGCTTGGTGAAAAAATGAATGCCTTTATCTTCAAAGAATTTCCTGTCGGCTTCATTTGAGGAAGTGGTGAATATGGCAATAGGGATCCTGGACATATGTTCATTTTCACGGATCTTATCAATGGTTTGCTTGCCATTCATTTTTGGCATATTCACGTCCATGATGATAAGGCAGGGCAAAACATTATCAGCTAATGACTGATTCAGGTATTGTAAGGCTTCAGAACCATCATTTGCCTCTTTAATTGCAAATGATTTCTTTTGTGATCGGATCGCTTCCTTAATGAAAAGCAGGTCGTCCTCATCATCATCAACACAAAGGATTACAGGCGCAAAGGTCATTTTCAAAACTAAGATTTAGCAACCACATCAGCATCCGTATTAATACGGAGATTTATACAGTTTTTACTATGGAAAATTTCCCATCCGGAACCTTTCGGCATGCAAAGACAGCTTGTTGTATATTCAACTTTTAAAATGAATCTATGTCATCAAAAGAGGAATTTTCATCCCTGATTCAGTCTGCATACAGTTTTAAAGGAGAAAGTTTTACAATAGGAGGCGCTATGCTGCAAAATCAGGTGGTGCCTGGGGCTCAGGTGCGGCTCCCGCTGAAAACGCTCAACAGGCATGGTTTGATAGCCGGTGCCACCGGAACAGGTAAAACCAAAACCCTGCAATTAATAAGTGAAGGATTGAGTGAGGCCTCCATTCCGGTTTTGCTTCTTGATATTAAAGGCGACCTGAGTGGCATAGCCCGTGCAGGGGAAGTGAATGATAAGATCAGCGAAAGAGCACAATCAATAGGTTTACAATTCCAGCCAAAAGGTTATCCTGTTGAGTTTTTAACACTTGGTGACGACGATGGGCTGCAGCTTAGGGCCACGGTAACGGAATTTGGACCGGTATTTCTTTCAAAGATCCTTGGACTTAATGATACACAGGGAGGCATTGTTTCCCTGATCTTTAAATATTGTGATGATAATAAGCTGCCCCTGCTTGACCTAAAGGATTTTATAAGGGTACTCCAGTTTGTTTCCAATGAAGGCAAAAAGGAACTGGAAAAATCTTATGGTAAAATATCCACTTCATCAACCGGTACCATACTCCGTAAGGTTATAGAACTGCAGCAACAGGGTGCGGACCATTTTTTTGGTGAAAAAAGCTTCGAGGTTGATCACCTGATGCGCATCAGCGATGATGGCAGGGGAATGATCTCCGTTTTAAGGGTGACCCGTATGCAGGACCGCCCTAAATTATTCTCAACCTTTATGCTGCAATTGCTTGCTGAGCTCTATGCTATTTGTCCTGAGGAAGGTGATATGGACAAGCCAAAGCTGGTGATGTTCATTGATGAAGCCCACCTGATTTTTAATGAAGCTTCAGATGCTTTATTACAACAAATTGAAACCATTGTAAAACTGATACGTTCAAAGGGTATTGGTATTTTTTTCTGTACCCAGAATCCAATGGATGTTCCGGCACCGGTGCTGGCACAGCTTGGATTGAAAGTGCAGCATGCGCTGAGGGCTTTTACAGCAGCCGACAGGAAAACCATCAAAAAAACTGCGGAGAATTATCCTGAAACAACATTTTACGATGTAGAGAACGACCTTACGAAACTGGGTATTGGTGAAGCGTTTGTAACCATGTTGAATGAAAAAGGAATACCTACTCCGCTTGTACATGTAATGATGTGCCCACCGCAAAGCAGAATGGATGTACTTACTGATCAGGAGATCAAAGAAATTATTGCCTCATCTAAAATCGCCACCTCATACAATCAGGCGGTGGACAGTAAGAGTGCATATGAAATCCTGAACGAGAAGCTTGAACAGGCAATTGAAAGGGAAAATGATGTTGAGGAAAAGGAAGTAAAAAAAGCAGGCAGCAAAAAAGAAGAAACCGTGTTTGATAATCCGGTGGTAAGACAGGCCGGAAGAACTGCAGCTTCCATTCTCACAAGATCATTGCTTGGCGTTTTAGGCTTGGGCGGAAGTACCAGGAGGAGAAAGAGCAGGACCTGGTTTTAAATGTTTCCATTCAAATAAATTTTATTAGCTTCATAATTACCATCTGGCTGTGTTCCATATTGCATCCAATCCATAAAAATCATCTGCTGCCCTCTTAATTATTTTTCTTTCTGCAATCCGCACAGGAAACTTTTAAAAACATTTTTTTAAAACCAAAACAAAACAAAATGAAAAAGTATTTTTTTCTTCTTTGTGCAGGGTTGTCATTTATGATCACTTCATGCAATGATGATGATTCGGCAGTAGCAGGTGCCAGCGACAGGGACAGCACTGAAATGACTGCCGAAGATAAAGAGGAGCGTAACAAAAAGGTGGCGATGGCTTCAATTGAGGATGGCATTAACAAGCATAATGTTGATGCGGTGTTGAAAGATATGGCCCCGGATGGGAAAGATTATGGTGACGGAACGTATCCTTCGGTTAATCATGATAGTGCCAGATACTGGCTTACTGCCTGGTTAACTGCATTCCCTGACATTAAAGGTGAAAACCTGAAAGCTGTTGCCGATGGTGATTATGTAATGGTGTGGGGTGACTGGAGCGGAACATGGAAGGGTGATTTTATGGGGCAGAAAGCAACCGGTAAATCTTTTGAAATAAAGGACGTTGATATCTTCCGCTTTAATGATGAAGGCAAGATCACAGAACATCATGTTGTACAACATTGGGGTACGTCAGCCAACCAGGTGGGTATGAAAATGCAGTGAGCCGGAGAGGATGATGGCTTTAGGCCTTTAGCCAATACCATGATATATTCAAAGAATGGTCTATTTGGTTATCAACCGTAGAAGACCCCTGTTGTCAATCACAAGTTTATTTTCAGCCTGGAGGAATTCAATCACCTTCCAGGCTTTTTCTTTTTTGATTCCTTTCATTTCAATGAATAATTGTGAAATGGTTAAAGACCTTCCGGACAGGAT
>CBIHLW010000196.1:0-5767 GCA_966210755.1 uncultured bacterium | reverse complement strand
GGCCTACCCTAAACAGGCGGATAGCTAAAAGAATGGCGGAAAAGGGTTATAAAAACCTTTCCGGATATTATAAATATCTCCAGTCAAATAATGAGGAAGCTAAATCCCTGTGCAGCGAATTTTTGATCAATGTCACAAAATTCTTTCGCGACGAGGAAGCATTTGAAGTGATCCGTGCAGAAGTGATCCCTTCATTGTTCCTGAATAAAACAGAAGGTGACACCATTAAGGTCTGGGTTGTTGCAGCAAGTACAGGTGAGGAGGCATACTCACTTGCCATACTGTTTGAAGAGTATATTGAAAGAGAAAAATTGTTTGATGTCACTGTAAAGATTTTTGCCACAGATATAGATAAGCATGCCATAAATATGGCATCCAGGGGTTATTATTCAGTAGATGCATTGAAGCCTGTAAGCCACGAACGTTTGAAAAAATATTTTGTAAAAGAAAAAGATGGATACCGGGTTTCTGCTTCATTGAGAAAATCAGTTGTTTTCGCAAGTCATGACATTGTTAAGGATCCCCCTTTCAGCAAGATCGATCTGCTTACCTGCAGAAATATGCTGATCTATATGAATGCCCTGCTACAGAAAAGCATTCTGCAGAAGTTTCATTTTGCCCTGAATGACGACGGATACCTCTTCCTCGGCAATAGTGAGAATACCGGCATTTTAAAAGATGTATTAAAAGACGTTAATAAGAAATGGAAGATCTATAAATGTATCAGCAAAGCAAAAATCGGCGATCATGATACATTCATTAATCCTGTAAACAGGGCTGGGACATACCTTCCGTCTCCCAAAGCAAAAAATGCCCTGAATCATCTTGCAGAAATTTTCAGGGATACCCTGCTCGATGAATACCAGTATGCGGGAATATTTATTGACAGGGATTTCGAAGTAAAACAGGCCACGGGTGCTTTCAAAAATTTTATAAGCTTCCCTGAGCAGCAATTTAATTTTAATCTCTTAAAGCTTGTTCCGCCCGATTTGTCAGTTATTCTAAGCACCAGTATAAGGAAGGCAATAAAGGAAAATGAAAAAGTAGTAAACAGAAATGTAAAGGTGCAATTTGGTAAAACCAAACGCATATTAAATGTTGTTGTAAAACCTTACCTGAATCAGAAGATCTACCTGCAGCCTTTCCTTTTTGTGATCCTCAGCGAAAATGAGGTGCGAGACCTGCCTGAGCCTGGAAAAATTGACTGGAACAGGAAAGACCTGGTTAATCAAAAAATAGAAGTGCTTGAGCAGGAGCTTTCTTCTACAAAGGAAAATCTTCAGGCTGTTATTGAAGAAGTGGAATCGGCAAATGAAGAATTGCAATCAAGCAATGAAGAGATAATTTCTGCTAACGAAGAATTGCAAAGTACAAATGAGGAGTTGCAATCGCTTAATGAAGAATTGCACACGGTAAATGCAGAGCACCAGCTTAAAATCAAGGAACTCATAGATCTGAATGATGACCTTAATAATTATTTTGCAAATTCGGAAGTTGGACAGATTCTGATCGACAGAAACCTGGTGCTAAGGAAATTCACTCCATTCGCAAAAAAGCAGATCAACCTGATTGAAACGGATATTGGCCGCTCCATTACTGACCTTTCCATCAATTTTAGGGATGATCAGTTCATAAAAAGGATCAATTCGGTAATTAAGAGGAACGAGAGGATCGAAACCGAAATTGTAATGAATGACGGCAAAATATTCCAGATGAGAATTGCGCCCTTTTTAAGGGAAGATAAATCTGTTGATGGTGTTGTTGTTAATTTTATTGACATATCGCATCTCAGAACGTTGAACAGTATGCTGGAAGCTGTACTTAACAGTTCAAACAGTGGTATCATTGCCCTTAATTCAGTAAGGGATAAGACGGACCGTATTATAGATTTTGAAATTTCCATTGTTAACCAGGCCGCTGAAAGAATGCTTAAAACTGGCAGGCAGGAGCTGGTAGGGCGGAAAATAAAAAAACTGTATCCTGAGATACCACCGGAATACTTTCAAAAATTTACTTCGGTGGTGAAAGAAAATATCCAGGAAGAATTTGAGTATCATTCTGAAAGCAACAGGCACTGGTATGATGTAGTATGCCTCAAAATGATGGACGGACTTGTTATCACTTTTTCAGATGTAACAGAAAGAAAAGAAGCAGCACAGTTGCTGGAAATCGGGTACAGTGAATTGAAACTAACTACCACTAAGCTTGAGAAATCAAATCTGGATCTGCTCCAGTTTGCATCCGTTGCATCACACGATCTGAAAGAACCCCTGCGAAAGATCCAGACCTTTGGAAACATACTCAGGGATAGGGTCAGGGATGTATTTGATGATACGGAACTGAAATATCTCGATAAAATGATCAGCTCTTCCAACAGGATGCAAAACCTGGTTGATGACATTCTTATGCTTTCCAGGTTAAGTAATACTGAAGTGGGTTTTGTGAGAACGGATCTCAATGATATACTGAGTAAAATAATTGAGGACCTGGAAATATTTATCAAAGAAAAAAATGCCACCATTAAGGTGCCTCCACTGCCTGAATTGAATGTGGTGCCTGGCCAGATGCACCAGCTATTTCAAAATCTTATCAGTAACGGACTAAAGTTCAATGAAAATAAGAAGCCTACCATCAGGATATCGGCTTCAAAACCTGAAAAGGCGCTTGCCGGGGAGTTTGGCATAAACCCGGAAGATTTCATCAAACTGGAGATCTCAGATAATGGTATTGGATTTGAACAGATATATGCACAAAAGATATTCGGGATCTTTCAGAGGCTGGATGGAAACAGTTACCAGGGATCAGGTATCGGTCTGGCCATTTGTAAAAAGATTGTTGAAAATCATAAAGGATACATCAAAGCCATTAGCGAACCGGGGAAAGGAGCAAGTTTTGTTATCTTATTACCTGTTGCGGTTTAATTATCGAATGGTTATGTTGTTGAGATGATATGTTAGGTGCAACTGGTCAACTCAGTCGGTTTGAAAACACCAGGTTATTTTCATCAACCTTCAGCATATCAGCCAGCTGCGAACTTATCACCGATCAAATTAAGCCGGATGCCATGTTCAAGAAATGCCTTAAGCCCGTCCAGCACGGTAGTAAACCCGCCTGTTGAATCGTTGATCTTTTGCAATAGTTCTTCTCCCTCCAGTTGAAATCCATATTCCCTGATCACAACATAAGTGCGGTCTGCTCCGGGCGATTGAAAAATAAATTCAACGACCGTTGCCGGATCACCCCATTCAATGATTATTTTTTTATTCTGTTGAATTTCCTTCACCAGTATTGTTATTGAAACCTGATACATTTCCCATTCCCAGATGTATTTCTTTCCTGTTTCCAGTTTTCCACTACTCCTGGTGAACCAGAATTGACTGGTAATGGAAGGGTCGATAAAGGCTTCAAAAACTTTATCAACCGGTTTTCTTATCAGCATTTGCGTTTCAACAGCAGGTGAAGAGATTTCTGACATATTTAATTGATTGAATGTACATGAGCCGGTTATTTCAACAATTTGCTCCTTTTATGAAGAGCAAGATGATTCAGGTCTGATCTTCAGGAATCATTACTTCCATGTTATGCTCCTTTGCCAGTTGTACCACCTTTCCAATGATGGCAGGATCAAATGGGGGAGGGTTGTGCAGATCAACAGCCGGTGTTCCTATGGCATAGAAAAATTCTTCAATTCCTGCCGGAGTGATCGTTACCAGTAACCTTCCCGGTTTATCTTCTATGTTTTTAAAAGTATGCATCGTTCCTTTGGGTATGTAGATAAAAGAACCGGTTTCAAATATCTTCTGATCCTTACCTAAAAGAAATGCGAACCGGCCTTCTTCAATATAGAAAACTTCATCCTCACGATGATGAACATGAGGAGGTGGACCACCCTGGGATTGTATTACCTGATGCATTACCGTTAAAGTTCCATTGGTTTGTTTTCCTGTGGCCTTAAATGTATACAGGTCACCAAGTACCCAGTAAGACCGCCCTTCTCCTTTGTTTAACAGGATCTCCATAAAAAATAAGAATTAATGATCATTAAATTTATTTCACCTTTTCATCAGATCACAGGGCAGGAAAATAGGCAGCTACTCAGAAGATACCAATGCATGGGTAATTTAATTTAACCTGACTAAAATTCAAAAAACGAAGAAAAAAATTTTGCTGATGAATTTGTTCATTCATGAATGCTCAAAAGGATGAGAAGCTGAATTGTTTTGACCTGAACCGCAATTCAGATTCATACCCTGAGTACACCCCGGAATCCTCTTGAGTTATAATAAGACTGGGCGCCGTTATGATAAACGAATACCCTGCCATATCGGAAATCAGCAAAGATGGCACCCCCAAGTTTTATTATTTCATTTGGCGTTTTCAGCCAGCTGGATGTTTTGTTGTCAAATTTTCCAGATTCCTGCAGTTCCCTGTATTGGTCTTCGGTTAAAAGATCAATACCCATGGATCCGGCCATGTCAATAGCCGAATTTTCAGGTCTGTGCTCTTTCCTTGACTCAAGGCCTTCACGATCATAACAAATACTTCTGCGGCCGGCAGGGCTCTCCGGTGAACAATCATAAAAAATAAATTCGTCTGTCTTTTTATCATAACCAACAACGTCCGGTTCACCGCCCGTTCTTTCCATTTCGCTGAGCGACCATAGCTTTTCCATAGTAGCCGGTTTAACCCCATCTAGTTTTAAAGATACCCTTGCCCAGTCAAGACCCTTATGCCGGTTCATATTCTTTTCAAAACGTGCTTTTAATGTTTTGAGCAATTCACTTCGCTGTCCGGCGGATAGTTCTTTTTTACTTTTGCCCATGTTATTAAAAATTTCGGTTATTAAGCTGGAATACGCAGATCAAATTTATTTCAAAGCCACGGAAATTAAAATGTAAATCTAACTGCCACACTTCATTGGGTACAGAGGCCATTGTTAGGAATGTCTGGTTTGCGATAAGTAAATGCCGGGATAGTTTTGTATCAGTGAGGATACTTTCCAACCGAACTATCCGGTATAGTGATGTTCATGTCAGGGGACCCGTAAAATTTTTTCCATTTTCCTGCCTTTCGCCAGTTCATCCACCAGTTTGTCTAAATACCTTACCTGTTTGGTTAGTGGATTATCAATTTCCTCAATACGGTAACCACATATCATCCCTGTTATGAGGTGGGCATTGGGATTCAATGTTGCCTGTTGAAAGAAGGTTTCGAATGTTGTTTTTTTTTCGATCTGGTCCTGCAGGTTTTGATTATTGAATCCTGTTAACCACTCTATCACCTGGTGTAATTCTTCTTTCGTTCTGCCTTTCTTTTCCACTTTGGCCAGGTACATAGGATAAACCGAAGCGAAGGTCATTTTTGCTATCCGTTGATTGTGTGCGTTAGTAGGATTCATACTTGTTTATTGATGTTAATTTCTCAATCAGGACAGGTTCAAAATTCCTCTAATTTAATTGAAATGTTGACAGGCCTTTGAATATTCCAGTCATTCATTATAACCTGAATTCAGGAACGTTGTAATTCCCGAATTCTGCTGCTTTTAAATGGACCGCCGAGTGCCAGGCTGATATAGCAAACATTAAATAATCCTGCCGTCAGCGGAAAAAAACTCCAGATAAGCGATGCTAAACCTAACGGATGATGTATATAGATCAACCCGGCAATTAAAAAGCAGATCCCTGCTATTAGTCTAAAGGCACGACCACTTCCACTGTTGATCCAGCAACCAAATTTGGACTGGTTAAACTTTTGTGCAGTTGAAGGT
>CBIHLW010000195.1:0-5781 GCA_966210755.1 uncultured bacterium | reverse complement strand
AATACGGACCCTGGCCAAAATAATAATTTACGCAGGCCATGCCAACAGCCTGGCCATCCCACTAGTTTAAAAATTTATTGTTATGAAACTTCTTTTTATACTGATACTATTGAGTTCAACAATTTGTTCTGCACAGAATGCAGATTACAAGGTTGTTTTTGATATGACCAGTAAGGATACGGTTAACCAGCAGGCGGTGGTGAGACAGGTGCAGGGAATTAAAAAAGCAAATCCCGGTGCACAACTTGAAGTGGTTGTTTACGGATAGGGTATGGAACTGGTGTTGAAAGACAGATCGCGTCAGGTTTCCAGCATTGAATCTTTAATTTCCGGCGGGCAGGCCAGCTTCAAGATCTGCCGCATGACCATGAAGCGACATGGCATAGAACCCTCCCAATTGATCAATGGCGTTGTGGTGGTGGATGACGGAATATACGAGATCATTAAAAAGCAGAAAGCCGGATGGGGCTATATTAAAGTGGGGCACTGATTGCTTCTCATGATTGATAGAGCATCGTGATTTCATACCTGATTTAATTTCAATATTTTTCAGGCTTCTTCTTCAAAACAAAATTTTAACTTGTACCCTATAATCATGCTATGAAGAAGTTGTTATTGAAACTCATGTGCGCATTCCTGTTAATCATTTCCTCTGTTGTTGCATTGGCCCAGGATAGTTTGCAACCCGTTGAACCGGACAAAGAAACCAGTTTTGAAAATACTGAATTGCTTTTTGTAGCCCTTGTTGGACTGGCCCTTCTGCTTGCTCTTTATTTCTTCTTCCGCAGAAGGAGAAGGTGAGGCACCTGCTCTAACATTTATCTTTAGTCATAGTAAGGTCAATACATTTTTTAATTGAGGAAATAATAGGCCATCACAGGAATTTTTTAATTGCCAGGCAAGCATTGAGTCTCTGGCTGCTGCTTCAACTTCAGGCCTTCCCTTGTTACATCCCTGTTAAGGTAGCTCATCATAAAACTTTCAGGCACTTCGTTTGTGTTTGAAAGGAAAATAAAATCTATGAAGAGAATGATGGGAATTGCCCTGCTGGCTTCCACCGGTATGGCTATATTGAGTGGTTGTGCTAAAGACCCTTTGAACAACCTTACTGAAGAGGAGAGCCGCATTTATATAACAAACCGTGACAGCACGGTGAATTTTGCTTCTTATAAAACATACAGTATTTCCGATTCGGTTTATGTAATTGACAATAACACTTTAGCTTCCAGGGAAAATACCAACTGGGACCAAAGTGCACTGGCTGCTGTTCGTAATGCCATGGAACAAAAAGGTTATATACGTGTAAGTCCCGGGCAGTCGCCCGACCTTGGAATCAATGTAAGCCGTTTATATAATACTACTACCAACGTAGTTGACTTCAGTGATTATTATGGAGGCTATGGTGGTTATTACGATCCGTATTACTGGGGTTATAGTGGTTATGGATATAATTTCCCACCGGTATATGGATTGGTTGAGAACACAGAAGCAGCATTTTCAATTGACCTGCTCGATCTTAAAAATGCGCAGGCCAATAATGCTATCAAAGGCATCTGGAACGGATTGATCAGGGGTTCGGGAATTTTTAACAGCAATACAATCAGCAGCCAGGTGAAGGCATTGTTTGACCAGTCGCCTTATATCCATACAACACAATAAAAAGAAAAAAATGAAGATCAAAATAATGATACCATTCCTATTGCTTTGCGGTTTTTCAACCATTGCAAATGCACAACAGCAAGGAAAAACACAATTTAACATTGGCTATACGGCGGCATTCCCTGCCGGCTCTTTCAAAGAACAACTTTCTGAAAAATCCCTTCGCGGATTTCGTGCAGGTGTGATGCATGGGCTTTCAAATAATTTCTCAATCGGTTTTGGCACCGGCTATCAGGATTTTTATCAGAAAACCCCACGCGGCATGTATAAGCTGCAGGATGGCAGCGACCTTTCAGCAGTACGTACACATTCCATACAAACCATTCCCTTATTGATACAGGGAAGATATTCCTTTGCACCAGGTAAATCCATTCAACCATATGTTGCTCTTGGCGCAGGCGGTAACCTCATCTCTTATCTTGACCTCCTGGGTGAATTTGTAAATGAGGAAAAGGCAAAATTCGGTTTTGCAGCAAGGCCTGAACTTGGTTTACAAATTCCTTTTGGTAAAACAAAAGAATCAGCTTTCAATATTGGTGCTTCATATAACTTCATGCCCGTTAAAATTGGTTCATTTGAAAATCTGAATCACATTGGATTGCATGTAGGAGTGAATATTCCGTTGAGGAAATAGCTGCCGGCCAATAGCCGGTGGCCTATGGCTATTGGCCCGCTTCTTGGATTACACAATCCGATTCCCCGATTTTGAGGAAGCAATGAAAAAGTGAGTTATGGGAACCCAAATCCGTATAGGCTTATGCCTTGTAATACTATTATGTATAACGCAGCTAAATGAAATTAAAGCGCACGTTCATAAGGATGCGCCTGCCAGCATTTCCCAGGCCTTATTTAACCCTTCACAACAATACCAGTTACTTCAAAAAGAACTGAACCGGTATTCGGACATCAAAGAAAAAGGAGGCTGGCCAACAATCAGGGCTCCTAAAAAATATTACATGAAGGGTCAGAAGGATCCTGCTATAAAAAACATAAAAGCAAGATTAAGAGCAACCGGAGAATTTAATTCGGAAGATACCAGTTCAGTGTATACTGATGAACTGGTTGCAGCAGTGCAGAAGATCCAGAAACGATATGGTTATGAACAAACAGGAGTAGTGGATAAGCACCTTGCTAAATTGTTGAATGTACCAGTTGATGTAAGGATCAATCAACTGTTGGTGAACATGGACAGGTTCCTGAATAGCAAACCTGTTTCAGAAGGCACACGCCTGGTGGCCAACATACCCGAATTCAGATTGCATGTTTATGAAGGAACACAACACATTTTTGATATGGCCATTGTTGTGGGATCGGTAAGTAACAAAACAGTGATCTTTGATGATGAGCTCACCCATGTGGTTTTCAGTCCTTACTGGAATGTTCCGCAAAGCATTGTAAGGAATGAGATACTTCCTAAAATGCGAAGCAGCAGCACTTATTTACGCCGCAATGGTTATGAAAAAACAGGAACAGAAAATGGTTTACCTGTGATCAGGCAAAAGCCAGGTCCTGGCAATTCGCTTGGACTGGTAAAATTTGTTTTCCCCAACAACCATAATATTTATTTCCACGATACGCCACAAAAATCTTTATTCGAATTTCCAAAGAGAACGTTCAGTCATGGTTGCATCCGTTTGGAAGAACCCGCAAGACTGGCCGAATATCTTTTACGAAATGATCCCGACTGGAATGCAACAAAAATAAGATCGGCCATGAATGCAGGCCAGGAACAATGGGTAAAGCTTGATGTACCCGTTGCCGTATCACTCACCTATTATACAGCCTGGGTTGATAATGAAGGCGTGTTGAATTTCAGACAGGATGTGTATGGACTGGATAAGGAAAGAAAGGCTTATGTGATGAAATAATAAATACAGAGCGCCGCCAATGGTCATTGGTCAATAGCCATTGGCTGCCAGCTTTCCTACCCCTTCTCCTTCATAAAACTTTTCAATAAATCAATGGGTACCGGAAATATGGTTGTTGAATTTCTTTCGGATGAAATTTCCACCAGCGTTTGCAGGTATCTTAATGTTAATGCACTGGAATGGTTACCCAATATTTCAGCCGCATCGGCCAGCCGCTGGGAAGCCTGGAACTCGCCTTCCGCTGCAATTACTTTGGATCTTCTTTCTCTTTCTGCTTCTGCCTGCCTTGCCATGGCCCGCTGCATTTCCTGCGGAAGGTCTATTTGTTTTAATTCCACATTGGATACCTTGATCCCCCAGGGTTCTGTATGCCCGTCAATGATCTGCTGCAACTGGTGATTGATCTTTTCTCTCTGTGAAAGAATATCATCCAGCTCTGATTGTCCTAATACGCTTCTTAGTGTTGTTTGAGAGATCTGTGATGTTGCCTGCAGAAAATTTTCAACCTGCACGATGGCCTTTTGCGGCTCCATTACACGGAAATACACTACTGCATTCACTTTTATGGAAACATTATCCTGTGTGATCACATCCTGCGGCGGCACATCAAGTACCAGCGTTCTTAAACTAACCTTTACCATTTTATCAATAATGGGTATCAATAGAATGAGTCCCGGACCCCGCACGCCGTCACGCCCTGCCAACCGCCCCAAACGGAATATCACTCCTCGTTCGTATTCTCTTAAAATTTTAATGGCGCTTGATAAAACGAATAAAATAAAAACAACGACAACAATCAATACAACAGGGAATTGTTCCATACAAATGATTTAATGTTTATGAATGCACTTTAAATTCTTTCAACTGTCAGCCTGAAATTCTTCATCGATACCACCCTGATCTTTTGCCCTTTTTCTATCCTGCCTGAAAGCGATTCAGCTTCCCAGATCTCACCATGAACCCTTACACTTCCCAAGGGATCCAAAGCCTGTAATACAATTCCCTCTTCGCCAATAAATCCCTCCAACCCGGTAACCGGTTTTGCCTTTTGCGCTCTTAATCCGGCTCCAATCACAAATACAAAAAACAGGGCTGAAACGGCAACGGTTGATACGATGACGGTTGTTGAGATTTTCATCAAAGGGAAAGACGGGTCTTCCTTTATCAGCATAACAGAGCCCAGGGCAAGAGACACTACACCACCAATGGTCAGCAAACCATAACTGGTAACTTTTATCTCCAGTAAAAAAAGTACTATGCCAAAAACAATCAGGGCAAGTCCGGCATAGTTTACAGGCATGGTATGCATACCATACAAACCCAGGATAAGTCCAAGTACGCCCATAACGCCAGGGAAAATGGCACCTGGATTATACAGTTCAAATAACAACCCATAAAAACCTACCATCAAAAGAATATAGGCGAGGTTTGGATCGCTGAGAAAATTCAGCAGCTTTTCTGAAAATGTCATTTCAATGGGCTCTATGCCCGATACCCTTGTTTTTAGCGTAACGGAATCAGTCCCCATTTGAACCTGCCTGCCTTCCAGTTTGATCAGCAGGTCGCGGGAATCGGTGGCTATAAAATCAATCACATTTAATTCCAGCGCCTGGGAAGCAGTAATGGAAACGCTGTTGCGGACAGCTTCTTCGGCCCATTCAATATTGCGGTTTCTTTTTTCTGCAATGGTTCTTATGAATGCTGAAGCATCATTTGTAGCTTTTGCATTCATAGTGGTGTCCATGCTACCCTGGGATACCGGATGGGCAGCGCCAATATTGGTGGCAGGCGCCATCACGGCTACATGGGCTGCAATAGTGATAAAAACTCCGGCAGAACCGGCATGCGCACCGGCCGGAGCAACGTACACAACAACCGGAACCGGTGAAGCCATGATATGCCCAACAATAACACGGGTGGATTTTACAAGTCCGCCGGGTGTATTTAAAAAAATTATCAGGCATTCAGCTTTTGCGGCTCCTGCTTCCCTGATTCCGCGTTCAATATAACTTGCAGTAGCGGGATTTATAGACCCATCAATTGTAATTGAAACCACTTTTTGAGCCGAACTTAAAATGGGTAATACAAGGTAAAGAAGCAGTTGAAAAAAGGGTTTCATACTTTTTCTAATTTACGAATAAAACTCCATGGCCTTTCCGGACTGTTAAATTTATAAGGCAAAAGCTGTAACATCCACAAGGATCAAATTGCATTTGCAGACCAGTTTACGCTGCTTTTCAATAAACAACTGAAC
>CBIHLW010000194.1:0-5786 GCA_966210755.1 uncultured bacterium | reverse complement strand
ATTTAAAATTGCCTCCATATGAAAATCATTTTTACGTGCATGCTGCTTGCATCAATGGCTCAGCTGTTACCGGCCCAGGAAGATCAAAAGAATTATAAAAAAACAGTTACCATTTATACAACTGCAAAAGGTACCGGCCAGCGTATTACAGAAAAAGGCACACAGGGATTTAAAGAATTCAAACAACCGCTGGAAACACAACCATGTGTTTTTATCGATGAATACAATACCTATCAAACGTTCATGGGAGTTGGTGGCGCCGTTACCGACGCCTCAGCTGAAACGTTTGCAAAACTTCCAAAGACGCAGCAGGAAGCTTTTTTAAAAGCCTGCTTTGATCCAAAAGAAGGTATTGGATATAAAATTGCCAGGACCAATATCAATAGCTGTGATTTTTCCAGTTTCAGTTACACTTATGTAAAAGAAAATGACAAAGACCTGAGTTCTTTTGATATTTCGCACGAGTTGAAATACAAACTGCCCATGATCAAACAGGCCATGCAAACAGCAGGTGGAGATCTGGCATTATATGTAAGTCCATGGAGTCCGCCAGCCTGGATGAAAGACAATAACAATATGCTGCAGGGTGGTAAGCTCAAGCCTGAATACTATCAAAGCTGGGCAAATTATTATGTGAAGTTCATCAAAGCATATGAAGCCAACCAGGTGCCTGTATGGGGGTTATCTGTACAAAATGAACCAATGGCCAAACAGAAATGGGAATCCTGCATATTCACATCCGAAGAAGAAAGGGATTTCATTAAAAATTATCTCGGTCCAACCTTACAGCAAAATGGACTGGGCAACAAAAAGCTCATTGCCTGGGACCACAACCGCGACCTGATCTATCAAAGGGCCAGCGTGATCCTGAATGACAGGGAAGCGGCCAAATATGTATGGGGCATAGGTTTCCACTGGTATGAAACCTGGACAGGGGGGCCAATGCAATTTGAAAACCTGAAACTGGTTTCACAGGCTTTCCCCGACAAGAATTTAATTTTTACAGAAGGATGTAAAGAAAAATTTGACATGGACAGCATCCGCAACTGGTCGCTGGGAGAACGTTATGGATATTCCATGATCAATGATTTCAATAATGGAACGGTAGCATGGACAGACTGGAATATTTTACTGGATGAACGTGGCGGGCCAAATCATGTGGGAAATTTTTGCTTTGCTCCCATTCATGCGAATACCAAAACAGGTGAACTGATTTTTACAAATGCCTATTATTATATCGGCCATTTTTCAAAATTCATTCAACCCGGTGCAAAAAGGATCAGTGCTTCGGCAAGCAGGGCACAATTGCAAACCACCTCATTTAAAAATCCTGATGGAAGCATTGTTGTGGTGGTGATGAATACTACTGACAAAAGTATCCCTTATCATTTGTGGATAGAAGGTCAGGCATCTGAAACTGAAGCCCTGCCAAATTCTATTGCGACGTTTATCATAAATTAAAAACATATAGGGACGACGGAATCATTAAAGTAAAAATTACAAAGTAAAAATCTTCACTGCAGATAAATGTCATCAGGCTTCAAAAGAGACTTCTGAGTTCTGACTCCCGACTCTTGAATGTTGAATTTTGCCTCCTGCCTCCCTTTACTAAAAAACGCTCTACATGAAACGCAATCTCTTTATCCTCTTTTCTCTCATGATTTCTCTTAGCTCTTATGCACAGGGTTTTTTGAAGGTGCGTGGAAAAGAGATCATAAATGAAAGTGGAGAGCCTGTTATTCTCAGAGGTATGGGGCTCGGTGGATGGATGTTGCAGGAAGGATATATGTTCCAGCTGGGAAATATTGGACAGCAATACCGCATCAGGGAAAAGATCAGCGAGGTGGTAGGAAAAGAAAAGACCGCACAGTTTTATAACGACTGGCTGAAACATCATACTACGAAAGCCGATATAGATTCCATGGCTGCATGGGGGTTCAATTCTATCAGGTTGCCCATGCATTATAATTTGTACACGCTTGCGGTAGAAGACGAACCTGTGAAAGGGCAACAAACCTGGATCGAAAAAGGATTTGCCATCACAGACAGTTTACTGGAATGGTGTAAGCAAAATAAGATCTATCTGATTCTTGATCTCCATGCTGCTCCCGGCGGACAGGGAAATGACCTTGCCATCTCCGACAGGAATCCTGATAAACCTTCTTTGTGGCAAAGTGAGGAGAATCAAAAAAAGACCATTGCTCTATGGAAAAAGCTGGCTGCGCGGTATGCAGGCGAACCATGGATAGGCGCATATGATATTATCAATGAACCCAACTGGGGCTTTGAGGATGAAAAAGATTTTCGTGGTACTGCCGAAAAGAAAAATGAACCCTTAAAGCAACTGATGGTTGAAATAACGAAAGCCATCCGGGAAGTGGATAAAGAACATATCATCATTATTGAAGGCAATGGATTTGGGAACAATTATAATGGGATATTACCCACCTGGGATAATAATATGGTATTGAGCTTTCACAAATATGGAAACTTCAATACGGTTGGTGCGATTCAATCTTTTCTGGACCTCCGTGAAAAATACAACGCTCCCATCTGGCTTGGGGAATCGGGTGAGAATTCAAATACCTGGTTTACTGAAGCCATTCAGCTTGTGGAAGATCATGGCGCCGGATGGGCATGGTGGCAGGAGAAAAAAATGGGTATCAATAATCCATTGGAAATAAAAAGACCTGCTGGTTATGAAAAGTTATTGAATTACTGGTCGGGAAAGGGTGAAAAACCATCTGAAGAAGAAGCCTGGAAAATTTTACAGGAATTAATTGAGAACCTGAAGATCAGGAATAATATTGTCCACAGGGACGTGATCGATGCAATGTTCAGGCAGGTGGGTTCTTATGAATCCAAACCTTATAAATTCCACCGGCTCAAAAAGGAACTAACAGTGCAGGCTGCAGACTTTGATATGGGCAGACAAAGGATCGCGTATTATGACCTGGATACAGCTTCTTATCATTATACACCTGGCGTGAACACCAGAGGTAACCGGGGCCGGATGTATAGAAATGATGGTGTGGATATTTCTGCCGATAAAGATGGATATTTTGTTTACACTATTGAAGATGGAGAATGGATGCAATATACAGTGGATGTAAAAAAAGGAGGGCAATACTACATAACATTAATTGCTGCTGCTGATAGTTCAGATGGAAGTGCAAGGGTGATCATTGGAGATCAAAGGTCGGAACTCATTCAGATACCTTATTCTGCAGAACAGTCCTGGGCCAACACCATACCGGTAAGTATTTCGTTGATCAGGGGTGAAAACAAAATAAGGTTGCAGGCGGTGAAGGGAGGCTTTGCTGTAAGGAGTTTCAGATTGAAGGATAAATAATATAAAGTACATCATCCAACGAGCACTGATCTGTTCTTCTGTCCTTACAGAACATGTTAGACCGTCATTAAAGAGAAATCAAAAATCAACAACCCCTGTTTCCTGTTCTTCTGTTCTAACCGACCTTCTATTACATGGTCATTATAGAGAAATATTTATAATAGGCACAGGCTATGCGCATGATTATTCAGAATGAATGGCCTCCTTATATTTCACCATGTCAAATTCCTTTTCGCTTTTTGCCACCACGATGGTAGCCACACCATTTCCAATTAAATTAGTAATGGCCCGGGCTTCACTCATAAACCTGTCCACCCCTAACAATATGGCCAGGCCTTCAACAGGAATTACTTTCAAAGCGGCAAGTGTACTGGCAAGCACAATAAAACCGCCTCCGGTTACAGCAGCTGCACCCTTACTTGTTACCATCAGGATAGCTATGATAGTTAGCTGCTGACCCAGGGAAAGATCCACCTGGAAAACCTGGGCAAGAAAGATCGTTGCCATAGACAGATAAATGGTTGTGCCGTCCAGGTTAAAAGAATAACCGGTAGGTATTACCAATCCAACCACGGGCCTTGAGCAGCCAAAGACTTCCAATTTATGCATCATACTTGGCAACACGGACTCTGATGATGAAGTTCCCAATACGATCAATAATTCCTGCCGTATAAATTTGAGAAATTGCCAAAGACTAAAACCATAAGCCCGGCAAATTAAATTCAATCCGACAAAAATGAAGATGGCCATGGTGGCATAAACACTCAGCATGAGTTTACCTAATGGCAACAAGGCATCAAGTCCATACTTTCCAATTGTAAAAGCCATTCCACCAAAAGCACCGACAGGTGCAAGCTTCATAACAAACTTCATGATATTGAAAAATACTTTTACGATCCGGTCGAATGTTACCAACACAGGCTTTCCATGTTCGCCAAGCCTGATGAGCCCGAGCCCAAACAATACTGAAAAAAATAAAACCTGTAAAATCTCTCCCTCTGTAAAAGCTTTGAAAATATTAGATGGAACAATATGGGTAAAAAATTCAAGCCAGTTGATCTCAGCCGCGCCTTCCTTATATTTCTGTACTTCTACTATCCGTTCACCCGAAAAATCAACGCCCACCCCAGGCTTTATGGTATTGGCCACCACCAGTCCTATGATCAGGGCGATGGTGGTAACGATCTCAAAATAAATAAGCGCCTTACCACCTACCCTTCCCACTTTTTTCATATCTCCCATGCTGGCGATCCCCAATACTATGGTCATGAAAATGATCGGGGCAATGATCATTTTGATCATATTGATAAAGGTCTCGCTGATCACCTTTGCCGTTTCCGAAAATTCAGGGAAATACAGTCCTGTGAATATGCCAAGAATGATGGCGAAAAGCACCTGGATCGTCAGGTTATTATAAGTCTTCTTTACAGCATGGCGCGATACTCTCAACAGTGTTCCGGTTTATTGAAAAATAATTATTGCCTGAGCCAGCCTGAATGAAGCATCACCGGCAGAAGATAAATATACATCTTCAGAAAATAAAAAACAGGTCATAGAGCAAATGTCTGCAATGGTCTTATTCTTTTTCAATTCATCCATGTTGGCTATCAGCAAAGCTCATACTAAAGTTAAATTATCATTCTTCGGAGCATTCTTAAGCTTATTCTGTTTAATATTGCACAAATGACAGGCATTGCATCCCATACAATACAATTCTCACCTATCCAATACGTAGTTTTGGATATGAGAGATTGTTATACCTGCTCATTTCCTGAATTCATCCCATTTTGCAGGGAGCTTTATTATTTCTCATCTCATAAGGATTTTTCCACTTCAATTTCATAATTATCTGCGGTTCTTCTGAATTTCCGGGATTTATTTTTTCCCGGATACCTGGATCATTCTATTGATCACTACTCATGAATGAAGAAACCCATCAGGTGTTCTCATGCAATGATTAATCATTATTTCAATTCCGTGAAGGTTGGTGAAATATGCGGATATCAAATGGCCCCTTCCATTAATCATAACCGGAATAAACTCAAATAAAAATTATGAAGATGAATGTAAAACATGAACATATAAAGCTGGATGTACAAACCATTGATGTAAGAATGAATGATTTTCTTAAACGGAAGATCCTGAACATGATCGATAAACTGGAGACCCTTCTTCCTGGAATTAACCGGATGGATATCTACCTGAAAAGAAATGAAGAAGGTCGTAATCCCCATACCGTGCTGGTTCGATTTGGTGCATCGGGTGTTGATTTTACAGCATCCGATTCGGGTCAACGCTGGAAGCTGATTCTTAAAAACGTAGAAAAACGCCTGATAAGTCAAATAGAAAAGAAAAAGGTTTTCTGAAACACTGTCATTTCCCGGCACTAATTCAGGCTTACAGAAATGTAAAACCCTGCATTCACTCCAGGAAC
>CBIHLW010000193.1:0-5789 GCA_966210755.1 uncultured bacterium | reverse complement strand
AGTTATAAAAAATAGCGTAAAATATTTAAGGATAAAAGCTAAATCAGGTCAATTTTTTCAAAAACGTATATCTTCTAAGTGTATATCCGAATGAAATTATAAGTAACACCGTTAAAACTGCCGCGCCGTATCATCCAAACCTGTGCCATGAACCTGAATAATTGCCAAAGACAAGTTAGGGTTTTCAAAAGGTTTTACAAAATTGCCGATCTGTTAAAAAGATAAGCATTTGCCTGTTGCGTGGAGGTTACCACCAGATCATTGATGCATACATGCGGTGGTAAACTGCTTGCATAAAATATAATATCAGCTACATCATTGGCCTGCAAAGGTTGAAATCCTTCATATACTTTTTTAGCCGCAGTTTCTGAACCCTTGAATCTTACCAGTGAAAACTCTGTTTCAGCAGCGCCGGGGTGAATGGCGGTAACCCTGATGTTGAAATTCAACAGATCGATACGCATGCCCTGGCTGATGGAATCTACAGCGGCTTTAGTTGCACAATAGGTATTGCCCCGTTCATATACTTCCTTTGCTGCAGTTGATCCAATGTTGATGATGTGACCTTTTTTTCTTTCGATCATAAATGGAACCACGGCCTTTGTTACATAGAGCAGACCTTTCACGTTGGTATTGATCATGGTATTCCAGTCTTCAATACCGGCTTCATGAAAAAGATCCCTGCCGAGTGCCAGGCCGGCATTGTTGATGAGCACATCAATGGATTTCCATTGGTCTGGCAGGTTGTTAACAGATTCAAAAACTGATTTTTGGTCCTGCACATCAAAAGGGAGCAGATGGCAGTGTATTGAAAATGAATTTTCGAGTTCCTTTTTTAATTGTTCCAGTCTTTCTGTACGGCGTCCATTCAATATGAGATGATATCCATTCTCTGCGAATTTATAAGCACAGGCTTGTCCAAATCCGGCTGTAGCTCCGGTTATGAAAACGATTTTATTCATGATGCGAATATAAGGAGAGGGAGCGGCGGCAAAATCAGGTTTTTGTCGTATCAGCAAATGGGAATTTGTTGTAAGGATGTTCATACGGAATGTCCGCGGATCTGGCAGTATTCCATAAGCATAAGTTGATGTAAACGATTAAAGCATGTGCAGATACCCTTGAACTTGTGATGCGAACTGACCTGGACGTAGAATGTTACTGATCCTGAATTATTAAGTGATACGTTTATGCTACAACCAGATCCATATTAAACGGATGACAAAGTGTGGGAGACTGCCTGTTAAAAACAGGTTTACATTCGATAACTGCAAACTACCTTATCAAAACAACTGTCCCTTTTGCAAATACCACTTTACCGGTATAATCAACTCCTTTTACAATCCATACAAAAGTGTTGCTGGCCTGAGGTTTTCCACCGATGTTTCCATCCCACCCTGTTTCTGTATTGGTGGTGCTGTAAACCAGTTGTCCCCAACGGTTATAAACCCTGAAATATTCAAATTTATCCATGCCGGCCGCTATGGGTTTGAATACATCATTTCTTCCGTCACCATTTGGCGTGAAAGCTGTTGGCACAAATACCTGGGGATGCGTGTCAAAAATCTTTACCAGTAAATAAGCGGAATCCGCACATCCCAGTTCATTTGTTACGATCACTTTATAACGGATGCTGTCAAAGCTTCCATTATAGGTGGCTGTAGGATTATAAATGGCAGGATTACTCAGATTTGTTGAAGGAAGCCATAGATAATTAATGCCTCCGGAAGCATTGAACTGTACCGGTTGGCCAACTACTACATTGGTATCATTCCCTGCAAATGCATCCACTTTAGGAAGCACTGTTACGGTTACCGTATCCCGTCCGGGTTTGGGACAGCCAAGGTTATCGGTTACTGTAAGAATGTAGTCAGTGGTTGCAGACGGACTCGCAACGGGGCTGAGTGTATTGGGATTGACCAGCGATCCGGATGGTGTCCATGTAAATGAACTTCCAACGATGGTTGCATTCAACTGGGTTGATGAACCAAAACAAATACCTGCATCATCACCTGCATTAGCGCCGGGATAAGGCACCAGTGTTACGGTTACTTCATCGGTTGCATTGCAGCTTCCAACGGTTGATGTGATCTGGTAGGTGGTTGTACTGACCGGCAGGGCTGATGGATTTTTTATAGCAGGGTCATTCAATGTAGCTGATGGGGTCCAGTTGAACCGGAGTCCATCAGTAAATGCCCTGAGCTGAAGTGAGTCTGTGGCACAAATCACCGTATCAGGCATAGCCTGAAGTGTTACAAAATCTATCACCCTCACCTGAACTGTTGTCGTATTGATGCAACCATTGTCAGTAAGCTGTACAGTATACTGACTTGTGGTAGTGGGACTAACTGTTGGAGTGGCCGTATTGCCATTTATTATATTGGGACCTGACCAGCTGAACTCTCCATTTCCTATTGCTTCAAGCTGCACATTGTCTCCATTGCATATAAGTGTATCCTGGGGAAATGCGGAGAGAGGCGGTTTGTCCAATATGGTAATTTCTTTGAAAAGGGTATCGATACAACCTTTATTACTGGTAACAATAAAACGGATGTTCCTTGCACCTGTTGTTGGGTAGGAATAGGCAGGGTTCTGAAGTCGCGATGTATCATTTGTAGCTGCCATATCGCCAAAATCCCATCGCCAGCTGTTTACGAAACCATAGGCAGTAACGGTTGAATCAGAGAATTGCGTTGGTTTGGTGGCACATAATCCGGCAAAGCCAAAGTTTGGAAAAAATCCAGGATATACATGAGCAACCGCCACTGCAGAATCCACACAGGCTTCTCCGCGATTGACCACCAGTTTTATGGAATAGGTTCCTGTATCTCCATAAGTATGTGTAGGTCTTTGTTGTGATGATGTAGCCCCATCGCCAAAGGTCCATTCCCAAGAATGGATCAATGAATTGGGAGGCGAAAGATTTTCAAATGCTCTCGTAAAATCATCACACATCGGATAGGAAGTTGGCAGGGTAACGCCAACAAGATCACAATCACCAACCTTGATCTGCAGGTCTTTTCTCTGGGTGGCAATTAATTTACCATCACGGTATTCGGCAACGCAAACGGTAACAACATAAATTCCCGGATCAGGGGCAATTCCGCAAAGCATGCCCGTATTTGGATCAAGAGTTACCAGGTCGCCCAGGGGAGCCTCAGCTTTGTATGGGGCTGCATAGGCAACTGCAGGATACGAACCATCCGTATTTGGAATAGGTGCTGCCGGTGGCCTGGGTGCAGGATTGGTGGTAGTACCTCCTGTAAATGCATTACAGAAAAAATAAGCGAGTGAATCACCATCAGGATCATCTGCTCCAAAGTCGTAACAAAAACTATTACCTGCGCATACCACAACTGTATCCTTACCTGTATACCTTGCACTGTTGTTGGCCGGATGTGATGCGCCAGTATTTGTTCCGGGTATTTGAGCAGTATAGGTTGCCCCAAGGTTGCTGGAACTTAACAGGTTGTTGATACCGGAAATCCTGCAACAACGTTGGTAGGCAATCACATAGCCTTCAGCAATTCCTGGCAACGTAACTGTAAAAGTATATCGTCCCACATCATACCAAATGGATGGCGGGTTGTTGATACAGGGATCCGGAGCTGATAAATTCTGGTGTGTTGTATCAGATAATGCAATATCATTTGTCCATACACTTGCCCCGGTAACTTTATTATAGATACCCATGGCAGCAAGATTATCCAATGGTGCACCATTGGAATTGTGATCGCGGTATAGTAATAAGGTTATTGAATAAGTATAATTATTTCCAGATTGGGATACCAGGGTATAAAAGATAGTTCCACCTGTGATATGATTGGCGAAAGCAAATATTCCGCTCACAGAAAAAAGCAGTAAAAAAACAAGTTTCTTCATGGGGTTTGGTGGTCTATGCTAAGCAAATAGTTTAATAATATCTCATTGGTTTTTTCCTGCTCTTCTATCATGCCCATATGGGCTGACTCATCAAGGACATGAATATACGATAAAGAAGGCAGAAAACATTGTTCCAGGCCGTCCTTTAAAGGAACTGCAGTATCATGCTTACCAAGAATAAATAACACAGGTATGGTGCTGTTTTTTAAGATGTTAACTCTGTCGGGCCTCTCTATCATGGACTCATAATACATAACGAGTGCTGCTTCTGAAAAGTTGTGTACCGAGTCTAAATGTTCCTTAATCAATGAAGGGTGTCTTTCGCGGGTGAGCGGGCTGTATAAATTGGGAATGGAGGTCTTCAGGAATTCAAATGGGCCATGTTTTTGAATGAATGCAATTCCTTTTTTGCGGGTTTGCACTTTTTCGGGGCTGTCTGCATAGGCCGTGGAGTGGAAAAGGCCAAAGCCATTGAGCATATCAGGATATTTTTCTGCAAAGGCCAGGGTGATGTAGCCACCCATGGAATGACCGATGAGTGTGAAGTGCGGAGCGGAGGAGTGAGGGAGGGCAGAGATCTCGTGGTTCATGAGATGGAAAAGGGCATCCGCGATGCCTTCGATGCGCATGTTTTCAATCATTTCAGACTGGCCGCTGCCGGGAATATCAGGAATGATCAAACGGAAATCTTTTAAAGTTTCAAGTTGGTTCTTCCAGATGGAACGGTTCTCACCAAAGCCATGAAGCAAAACCACCACAGGCGCATTTTCTTCACCGGCAATAGTGTAAGAAATCTTTTTATTATGATATAGAAACTGTTTTTGCATGGCGGTTTTTTGAAAGGTACCAGCTCCTGTAAATGATCAATAATAAAATGGGAAGGATGGCTTCATTCATATCCTGCGGTAAAAAGAACCAGGTGATCAATAAAAGGCTGCTCATCCAGCAAAGGATCCTGAAATATGATCTTACCCAGGTTTTGTTGCTATGTACGAAAAAAGCCATCACAACGTTGGGTGGAAAGGCCCATAAGAGGTTAAAATTATTTCCACAGACTTCATGGTTCGTTCCAAACCACATGAAAAGTAATAACAATCCTGCAAGTCCGGTAAGGAAAAAGAAAAGAAAATCAAAGAGGCCAATGAACTTAATTGCCCATGTTCTTTTGTTTAATGAAATAATCACTATTACTACCAGAAGAAAACTAAATACAATGGCCGGCCTTAGGATGGAATTTGTATTTACCGACGAAGGCATCTGAAGTATGGTAACTGCCGGACCCACCAGCGGCTGGCCACCAATTGTTGCACTGTCAAATCCTTTTAATAAATAATCCGGGAGGAACATAGCCTGTTCGTTGGTTACCTGATTATCAAGGTCTGCTCCAAGTAAAATGTCAATACCCAGTTTGCTCCAGGGTTGCCTGCCTTTGTCAAGATAACTATGAATGAGGTCACGGAAGCTCGGAATATTTTCCGGCAGAATATTCCTGAAAACCACAGGCATGCCTGAATTAGTCTTTACAATATCTTTTGCCCTTGTGGTGCAATTATCAAACAGGAAGTCATAACGGTAGTACCTGTTCGATTCTTCTGCGTTTTCATTGAGCGCCTCTAATAATTTTTGTTTGTTCTCACAGCTTATCTGAATTACCTGCTCCTGTACACTGCGGCTTTCATACTGATACTGGTACATGAAATCCTCAAATTCCTGAACCGATAAAAAGTACAAAAGTTTACCCTGAATGAATTCAGCGTAGAAGTCCGGACCGAATTCAAATGTTCCGTAATTAAAAACATGATCCGTTCCCGTCACCCGGTCCTGAACCCTTAAAGCAGTATGTCCGAAGGTGGAATACAATTCTTCACCAGGTGCACAGGTGAGCAGGCTGATACGGAGTGTACAGC
>CBIHLW010000192.1:0-5809 GCA_966210755.1 uncultured bacterium | reverse complement strand
AAACTGAGCACCAAGGTTGGCTTCAATTATAATTTTTCCAGGTCAACAGGATTAAATGCCAATTACAGCCAGGGTTTTGTACCACCCCAATAAACAGAAATGTATAAAGGTGTAAAAGTGACTGATCTGAACCCGGCAGTATTCAGCAACTATGAAATAGGTGGCTGGTCGGCCATCGTCCCCAATAAATTAAATATTGATCTTAGTATTTATCTTCTCAATGGCCATAACGAAGTGGTTTCTGTAAAACTTGAAGATGGATCAACAGAAAACAGGAATGCCGGAAGAACGAGTCATAAGGGAATTGAATTTGGAATGAATTTTTTACCACTCCGGGACCTCTCCTTTCGCCTGGGTGGCGCCTATAGTGAACACAGGTTTGTGCGGTTTGTTGAAAAAGGAAACAATTATAATGGTAAGGAAATAAATGGCGCACCACGCTGGGTGCATAATGCGGAATTGTGGTATAAACCATCGGGTGTTAAAGGACTAAGAATAGGAGCGGAATGGCAAAAGACCGGATCCTATTTTATGGATCCTGTGAACTCAGCCAGGTATGAGGGATATGATGTTGTTCATTTTCGTGCCGGGTACTATATAAAAGGCTTTGACATATGGCTGAACATACTCAATGCCACCAACAGGTATTATTCAAACCTCACAACCAAAAACGGATCGGGACAAACTTATCAGCTTGCCGAGCCAAGAAGTTTTCAGGCGGGACTATCTTATAACCTGGCTGGCATTTTCAAAAAGTAAATATTGCCGACATGAAAGCATTCCTGAGAAAAAATATTTACAAATGGCACCGTATCACCAGCCTGGTTGTGGTCATCCCGGTATTGCTCTGGACATTGAGTGGCTTTTTGCATCCTGTAATGGGTTTATTCAAACCGCAGTTGATGAATCATTCATTGGCTGAAACGGTTATTGACACTTCAAGGATCAGGCTATCACCTGCCATAGCATTTCAACAACATAATATCAGACAGATCAATAATTTCAGGATCGTTGAATTATATAATGCCTATTACTATCAGGTAAAACAGAAAGGCGTTGATACCCTTTCCTATATCAGTTGCTTCAATGGCCAGTGGTTGCCTGACGGCGATCAGCAATATGCCACTTACCTGGCCCAGCGCTTTTTATCAGATCCGGATGGTGGCGGACAAAAAAATGATCATCATGGTGCTTCTGCTGACCTTGCAAGCGTGGTGAAGAAACATACAGCCATGAAAATGCGGTTCAATACCAATATCACCGCAGCAATTCCTATCACCCGATTTAATAATGAATACAAAAGCTCAAATGTTTTGTTGCCAGTATACCGTGTGCAGTTTGACAGGGATGACCACCTCCGTTTGTATGTTGAAACTTCAACAGGAAAGCTGTCTACAGCAATAGATGATAAAAGGGCATGGTTCCTTTCCTTCTTCGCTGTTACGCATAGCTGGAGTTTTATGAATAGCTGGGGAGCAGCCAGGCATATGATCATTGGCTTTTTCTCATTGACCTGTTTTCTAACCTCAATTCTGGGATTTTGTGTATATAATATAATAAAGAAGAAGAAAAAAGAGGCTAACAGCACAGGGTGGTGGCACAGAACCATTGGAAATATATTTGTAATTACCACCTTACTTTATTCTTTCAGCGGCGCATGGCATAGTTTACAGAAATTAAACCATCCGGGTAATGAAATAAGAAAGCAGGTACATAATGAAGTGATGAGTGATGATTTGAATTTATACCTGCCTGCCCTCCTGAATAAATTAGGGAAAAGCGATTCTTTACTCAATATTTCTGTGGTTAAGATCCATCACAGCAATTTCTGGCAGGTAACAACTGTAAATAATAAAAAGATCAGGAAAAAATACTTCAACACTCCGGAACTGAATGAACTGCCGGGTGGAGATGAAGCCTATGGACGGTACCTGGCTTCGCAATTTTCGGGGCTGCCGCTTTCTCATATAACACACAGCAGCCAGCTAAGGAAATTCAATGATCAATACAGTATGATGAAAAAAAGATTACCTGTAATTGAAGTTGGCATGGGTGATAAAAATTATTATGTGGAAACATCCACCGGATACCTGTCAGCCGTTTCCAGACCATCTGATAAAGCAGAACGATTTAGTTTCAGCAATTTCCATATGCACCATTATTGGGAAAACTGGTTTGGAAAAGAAAAAGGACGATCACTCAAAAATATCTTTTTGATCTCAAGCACACTTGGACTGATGTTGCTTGCTGTAACCGGCATGATGATGTACAGGTGCAAAATGAAAAAAAGAAAACTACCTGCAAACTATCCTGGCAGATCTTACGTATAGTATGTTATGGCATCAATCAATATTTACCTGTTAGCAATTTCTACATCGCTCACCATCTGCTCATGTCAGAAAATGGATGAATCAGCTCCGGTAATTTCGATTATTTCTCCTATGGCCAACCAGGTTCTGCCAGGCAATCAGCCAATTACGGTAAAGGCCAGCATCAAAGATGAAAATGGTTTGCATATGGTGCACATCATGGTTATTGACAACAGTAATAACGGTCACGTGTTACATACGGAGGAACATGTTGACAGCAGAAGTTATGACCTGAATAATACTTTTAGTCCCCAACCCGGACGATCCTATACCATTGAGGTAGGAGCGCATGATCACGCTGATAATGAAGCCAGGAAGATCATTGTAGTTACAACAAATTGAACCAGCAACAGATCACCCCATACTCGAAAGCTGTTGCCTCAATTCATTGTTACCTCCGGCTTACTTTCTCCCTTGATCTGTTCACCTGTTAATCTGTTTCACTGTTCATCAGATCAGGTCTTCTCTGACTGGTTCTTTGAATTGCCTGCTGGTACCTCCATTCATCAACTTTTTTTGGATCTCCGCTTAATAAAACATCAGGAACCTTCCAGCCCCTGAAGTCTGCCGGCCTGGTATAAACAGGAGGTGATAATAAATTATCCTGGAAGGAATCGGTTAGTGCGGAAGTTTCGTCATTCAGCACTCCGGGAAGCAGTCTTCCAATGGCATCAATCAAAACCGCGGCAGCCAGCTCTCCTCCACTCAGTACATAATCACCAATTGAAATCTCCATGGTGATATAATGTTCCCTGATACGTTCATCTATGCCCTTATAATGCCCACAGATCATAATAAGATTTTCTTTTAAAGAAAGAAGGTTGGCTGTTTTTTGTTGCAGGTTCTTACCATCAGGCGTCAGAAAGATCACTTCATCATAATTCCTTTCTGTTTTCATTTGGTCAAGTGCCCTGGCAAGAGGTTCACACATCATCACCATACCCGCGCCTCCGCCATACTGGTAATCGTCTACCTGTCCGTATTCATTAACCGCCCATTGCCTCAAATTATGAATATGAACTTCAAGCAGGCCTTTAGACTGTGCACGTTTCATTATTGAATGTGATAAAGGACTTTCCAGTAATTCGGGAAGCACCGTAATAACATCGATACGCATGATGCAAAGATATAGGCGCGGAGGCACCGGAAAATCCGCAGTGCACAGAGGCTTTCCCACTTTCAAATCCCTTCGATGACAATGGTGTAGGTTTTATGTTCTTCTGTTCATTTGTTCATTTGTTCCCTGCTTCAGTTACATAAAAAAAAGCCTCCTGTAGAAACAGGACGCTTTGATTAGGACATTGCTTCCATATGTTATGGCTTTGGAAGCGCTGTAAAAATTTTTAGAGAAAAAAGTGCCCCGCTAGGAATAGCAGGGCTTCACCCTTAACCATACGAAACCAAGATCTTTATCTGGAGTAGAATTAACTACGGTCGTTATCTGTCAGAAGTCATGGTAAAATTAAGAAGGCAAATGCTGCTACCCATGCCAGTTTCGATGAAATGCACAAAACTATCGGTAAATATCAGGGCGTATTGCAAGGAAGAAAACCGGTTGCAAAAAGAATATTATGTTCAAATCAAATCATTATCCAGCAGGGATTTCACTTCAATCATCGAATGGTTGCATTTTTCTTTTACCAGCATAAACTGGCGCTCAAAATCTTCAGCGTTATTTTTTGTAGCATCATATTCCATCCTGTCAAGAACCGGGTGTAGCGCATCTGCAAGTCCCGCATAACCCACTGTTGATTTCATGCTATGTGCCGTTCGCCTGACAACATCAAAATTTCTTTCATTTATAGATTGTTCCAAAAGAAACAGTTCTTCTGGCACCTGTACCAGAAACTGCTTCAAAATTTCCCTTTGAAACTCTTTATCATTACCTGAAAGTTCCTGCAGGTAGGCCAAACGGATATGTTTAAAAGAAGTTGCCGGATCTGATACGTGTTGCGCATTTCGGGCAATGATATTGTACAATACCGTTTCCTTTACAGGCTTTGAAACATAATCATTCATTCCCAGCTGCAAACATTTTTCCTTTTCACCCACCATGGCGTGCGCGGTCATGGCTATGATAGGTACGTCCAGCCTCAATTCGTTCCTGATTACAGAAGTGGCTGTATAACCATCCATTTCAGGCATTTGAATATCCATCAGCACTATAGAATAACCTTCAGTTTTTAGTGCTTCAACTGCTTCCGCGCCATTATTGACCACCCTGTGGTCAATGGACCAGCTTTTCATAAGGTGTTTTACCAATTGCTGGTTCATCAGATTATCTTCTGCAATCAATACTCTTATTTTCTGCAGCGGAACCTGCTCTTCCTGAACCGCAAGCGCTTCGTTATAAATCTTTGCAAGATCAGGAAGTTTAAATCCAAGTTCTATTGAGAATACGGAGCCTTTACCAGGATGGCTTTCCAGGTCAATTTTTCCATTTTGTATTTCCACCAGTTGCTTAACTATGGAAAGTCCAAGCCCTGTACCTCCAAACCTACGGGTGATGGCAGCTTCGGCCTGTTGAAAGCGTTCAAAAATTGCTTTTTGTTTTTCATAAGGGATCCCAATTCCGGTATCACTGACACTGATACGGGTACGCGCATATTTAGCTGTCATTTCCTGAAGTGCCACATGTATACTAACACTTCCTTCATCAGTGAATTTTACTGCATTACTGATAAGGTTTACAAAAATTTGAGTAAGCCTCACCGCATCGCCGCACAAAATATCAGGCACTTCCTTGTCCACGTTAATATTAAATTGAAGACCCTTCTCCCTGATCTTTTCTATAAACATGGCTCCCACCGAACTCACCATGCTGCGCAGACTGAAACGGGTTTCTTCAAGGTGCATCATTCCGGCTTCCAATTTACTCAGGTCCAGGATATCATTTACCAGCATCAACAGGTTCTCTCCTGAAGAATGAATGTTCTGAACATAGTCCCTTTGTGTTGAATTCAGTTCCGTGCGCCTGAGCAAACTGGTAAACCCAAGAATAGAATTCATGGGTGTTCTGATCTCGTGGCTCATGTTCGCAATGAACTGCTCTTTCATATGTGCTACATCCTTGCTTCTTTTTTCCGACAGATTGAGTGCCGTGATCATTTTTTGTTGCTGTCTTCCCTGGTTAGTGATAAACCAGAAAGCGGTTACCAGTGCCACCAGTGCCATGACCGTAATAATGAGCCCCCATAGCCTTGCATTTCTTCCGGTAGTTTCAATTGATCCAACAATACCTCTCAATTGGATCTGCCGCTTATGTTCCAGCTGTGTAATGATCTGAACTATACTGTCGCGTATGGACTTTCCCCTGTTTGTATTTATAATGCTTTCAGCAGCATCTTTTCCATTCGTATGAAATTCTGAAATGATGTTCTTACTGAATTCATGTTTGCGGTGTATCAACTGTTTCAGCTGATCTATTTCCTGTAGGGAGA
>CBIHLW010000191.1:0-5828 GCA_966210755.1 uncultured bacterium | reverse complement strand
AGCCAGTTTTTGTTTATGCAATTTTCCTTCCGTTCTTACTCCACTGCAAATATCCAGGCCAAATGGGTTAACCTGCTCTATGGCCTGGTTTACATTTTGTTCAGAGAGTCCACCTGCAAGAAAAACAGGCAATGCTGATTGTTCAACTATTTGCCTGCTCAGTTTCCAGTTATGTACCCTTCCGGTTCCTCCCAATTCTTTCACCGCGAGTTTTGGATTGCCACTGTCAAGTAAAAGCGCATCAACATGTTCAGACATTTCAAGTGCTTCATCAATGGAAGATTCATCCACCACATGAATAACCTGAACGATCTTTACTGAAGGCAGTTCTTTTTTAAGTTCATGGTATTTTCCTTCACTTAAAGCATCCACTATCTGAATGGTATTGGTACAGGTGCGCCTGTGGTGATCAATAATTTTCTTTACAGAGACCTCAGAAGTTAAAAGAAAGGTTGCAACCGGGGGAGGCGTGGCCTTTGCAATGGTGCAGATCAGCTCATCTTCTATGGGTCCCGGTCCGCTGGGCATTTTACCTACCAGTCCAATTGCGGAGGCTCCAAAGGCAATAGCTGTTGCGGCTTCTTCAACAGAGGCTATGCAGCAGATCTTGACAACGGGTATTCTGGTGGTGAACATGCTGCTAAGCTAAGACGAAACTGAATTTATTTTTTCGCTCAGGGCTTTACTTATTTGGGATGGCATATCATATACCATAAGATGATCGCCTCCGGTAACCTTTACATCCGCCTGTATCCTGCTGCAGGGAAAGATCTTATCGGCTGTTCCATGAATATGAAAAACATTGGATGGCCTTTCCACATTATTCCAATTCAGAACCTGGTTAACAGACCACTTTAAATAGCTTTTCGAGGAAGATTTCAAAAATTCGTGAAGTAAATTTATTTCTTCCTTTGTTTTGGCGCCAAAATACCAATTGATAAAACTGTTATGCCATTTATAAAATGTGGATGGTAATATTTTATGGATCTTCAGCCTGTTGATGATGCGGAATAAAACGGGCAGTTCAGTTTTTTGAGATACGGTGGAAATCAATACCACCAGTTTTGACGGAAGGATCTTATTGATCTCAATGGCCACGATCCCCCCAAATGAAAGTCCGATCAGGATAAAATCATCTTCAGCATCAATTTGTGCTGATAGCCTTTTGCAGTAATCCTGGAGACTTTCATTTTTTTCCGGTTCTATCCAGTCAATATATTTTAGAATGATACCGGATGGAAGTTGCAGGTGTTTAAAAATCCTCCTGTCTGCTCCAAGGCCGCTGATAAAATAGGCTGTCAAGCTGATTGTATGATTTAAGTTAATGGTTCAGGATCATTCCAACTCCTTAACCGAAGAAATATTCAACACATCTTTCATAGAAAAAATTCCCATCTTACCGGCAATGTATTCTGCAGCCAGGATGGCACCGAGTGCAAAGCCTTTTCGGCTATGGGCGGTGTGAATAATTTCTATATCATCCACTTCAGAACTGTATTTTACCATATGGGTTCCCGGGGCAGGATCAATTCTTTCACTTATGATCTCCAGCTGCTCTTTTGATCCGGCTTTGCTGTTGATCCATGATGTTTTGCGGGGAAGATGGGCCAGTACCTGTTCAGCCAGTGTTACGGCAGTACCGCTTGGGGCATCTTTCTTCTGGGTATGATGAACCTCCTTCATGCTAATATCATATCCCGGTTGGGATGCCATTAATTTTGCAAGCAGCTTATTGACCTCGAAAAAAATATTTACTCCAATACTGAAATTACTGGTGTGTAAAAAGCTTCCGTTCTTTTCCATACATATCCTTCCGGCCTCGTTCAGCTGCTGGTTCCATCCTGTAGAACCACTTACCACAGGTACTCCAAATGAAAAACATTTCTTTACATTTTCAAATGCACTATCAGGACCGGTGAATTCAATGGCTACATCAGCCTTCGATAATTTTTCTTTATTGAGATCTTCCGTATTATCAATATTGATCCTGAGTACCACTTCATGTCCTCTTTCAATGGCCAGTTCTTCAATCATATGGCCCATTTTTCCGTAACCGATTAATGCGATCTTCATGCTGCGAAGATAGTTGATGGATGCAGGTGGATAGCGAATGGCAGGGGGCTGTTCCATTTTATTCAGGATAAGCCAACATCCACACTTTCTTTAGTGAGGGTTGTCCTCATCAGTTATTTAAATGCCAGCACCAGGCTCAATCCCGTTGTGCCTGCCATCTGGCTGGGTCCTAATTTGAATTTGAATCCCAGGTCGGGACTTACATCAAAAGATTTAAGGTGGGCATCAACCGTAGCATCCACTACATTGAGTCCCCATAATAAAATAAAAAAAAGCACGGAATAATCAATATTGCTCCGGAATTCATCCCGGTGCGACTTTAAGGCATTTTGATCATTTCTTATAATGAACACCTGAAGGTCATTATGAACCTTTACAAAGTTAGCAGTGTCTTTATTTACTAAAGTCTTGTAGGCAAAGCGTGTACGACGATACCACTGCAAATTATAATTGAATATGGCAGCCGATGTACCCAGCGCTGCATATACAATGGGGACCTTCCAGTATTTCTTATTATAGATCTGTCCAAGGCCTGGAAGTATGGCCGAACGGATTGCCGCTTTTCGTGGAGAATGGTATTTGATGATGGCTTCAACCTGGTCCGGATTGTTTAAAGGTTCAGCGACTTTATTTAAAGAATCCCCGGGAATAAAAGGTACGGTATCTGTGTAAACAGGAAGTAATGTATCCTGGGCATGAAGGCCAATTGTGCCCAAAGTTATTAATATGGTAAGCAGGATCGTTTTCATACCGGAACCATTAATCAATGGTCACATTCATCTGGTCCAGCAATTTATTAAGTTCATCAAGTGAATAGTAATCGAACGTGATCTGGCCGCTACCGGTTTTGCTATGCTTTAATTTTACCCTGGTACTGAAATGGGAAGCCAGTTTATCCTCTACTTTTTTATATCCTTCGGGCAATGCAGGATTGGAAGATTTTTTTGATTCTTTTTCCTTATATAAATTCCTTACAAGATTTTCTGTCTGTCTTACAGAAAGCCCCTTTGTTTTGATCTCATCAAAAATATAAAGTTGCTGGTCTATCTTATCCACGTTGATCAAAGCCCTTGCATGACCCATGCTGATCTCACCGTTTCTTACCGCAATCTGAATATCCGGTGGAAGCCTGAGCAAACGGATATAGTTGGTAACCGTACTGCGATCCTTACCCATTCTTTCAGCCACCTGTTCCTGGGTATGGTCCAGTTCCTCCATCATTCTTTTATAGCTCAGTGCAATCTCCATGGCATTGAGGTCCTCCCGTTGAAGGTTCTCCAGCAGGGCCAGTTCAAGAAGTTCCTGGTCATTGGCCTGGCGGATGTAAGCGGGGATATCTTTTAAACCTGCAAGCTTTGCGGCACGCAATCTTCTTTCACCCGATATCAGCCGGTATTTATTGCCATGTAATTTAGAAACGGTAACAGGCTGGATGATGTCGTGCAGTTTTATGGAGTTGGCAAGTTCCTGCAAGGCCTGTTCATCAAAATCACGCCGGGGTTGTTTTGGATTGGTTTCAATGTTTTCCAGGGGTAGCCGCAGCACTCCGGTGGCGGCTTCAACCGCCTGTGGTTTTAATTGTCCCGAAGTGTTTTTCAGGTCAGCATCAATATTCTGCAAAAGCGACCGGATCCCTTTTCCCAGAGCGTCTTTATTTTGTTTTGGATTAGTCATTGTGTTTATCTGAATGAAAGCTCAATTTAAGTTCAAAGTCAATAGTTCAAAGTTCAAAGTCAGAAGTTTCACTTTCAAAGATATTTGTCTGTGTTGTTAATCATATGAAAAATAAGCTTACGGACCTCAGAATTTATTTTAAACCAATCGGAATGAGTTTTTTGATCTATATAATTACAATCGTGAGCAAAATCGATCCAAACCTCAGTTTCAGTATTTTCTGACTCGCAATCTGATAGTTTGGATATGAAATGAGCCAGGTATCTTCGTTTTCTATAACCTTCTGCGAAATTACTACATACTGATCTTGAAGATCTTCTAATCTGGCTGGTTAGTGCAAATTTCTCTTCAATAGGAAAGGCTTTGGAAACATTAAAAATCTCCATTGCTAATTTGTAAGCTTTTTGATAAACCGTCAGGTCTTTATAGTCTCCCATTTTTTATCATAAATCTAAAATCTGGGATTAGGCTATTCATGATAATTTCCTCATCATATTTTGATGAATAAACCTCAATTGTTTAAACGACCCGACTTTGAACTTTGAACTTTGAACTGAATCCGGCCCTACAGCTCCATCGTCCTCTCCTCCTGTTTTATCCGCGTCATATTGTTTTTCTGGAGTATTTCTTTGGCAAGGTTTAGATAATTCATAGAGCCTTTACTGTTGGCATCGTAGAGGATCACGGGTTTGCCAACACTAGGCGCCTCACTGAGTTTGGCATTGCGGTGAACGATGGTACTGAAAACAAGGTCCTCAAAATGCCTGCGTACTTCCGCCACCACCTGGTTGGACAAGCGCAGCCTTCCATCATACATGGTCATCAGTATTCCTTCAATCACCAGGGATGTATTGAGGCGGCTTTGAACGATCTTGATGGTATTGAGAAGTTTACCTAAACCTTCCAGCGCAAAGAATTCACACTGAACCGGAACGATCACCGAATCGGAAGCGGTTAGGGCATTTACCGTGATGAGACCAAGCGAAGGCGAACAGTCGATGATGATAAAATCGTATTCATGCTGAACAGTTTCTATCAATTTTTTCAGCACCATTTCCCGGTTGGGATAATTGATCATTTCAATTTCAGCCCCAACAAGGTCAATATGCGAAGGGATCAGGTCAAGATTTGGAATGTCGGTCTTCAATACCACATCCTTTGCAATGGCATTGTTTACCATGCAATCATAAAGACTCTGTGTAATATTCTGAAGGTCAAACCCCACTCCTGTAGTACTGTTGGCCTGCGGATCCGCATCAACCAGCAGGGTTTTGAATTCCAGCACCGCGAAAGAGGCTGCCAGGTTAATGGCAGTTGTGGTTTTTCCAACACCGCCTTTTTGATTGGCCACTCCAATTATTCTACCCATTGATGAAATCAGATTTTAAATGTCAATGCTTTTGCCTATTTCCACAAGATGCAGTTTCATATCCGCATCTGCAAAAGCTTTTTGAGCTTTTCCGTGATCAATTTTAATAAATCCAAATGTGTCATAATGTACGCCGATGATCTGATCGCATTGGATCATTTTTGCGGCCATAATGGCATCCTCATATCCCATGGTAAAGTTGTCGCCTACAGGTAGTATGGCAAAATCTAGTTTCCCCCACTTTGGAACCAGCTGCATATCCAGTGTCAATGCCGTGTCGCCGCTGTAATAAAAGCTGGTATCATCGGTTTTGATCAAAAAACCCATTGGATTCCCACCATAGCTTCCATCCGGCATAGATGACGAATGAATGGCATTTGTACATTTAACGGTACCAAAATCAAAGTTCCACTTACCACCGGTATTCATTGGGTGATATTGCTCAACACCCTGTTTTTGAAGCCAGCTTACTACTTCAAATGAACCGATTACCGTAGCTCCCGATCTTTTGGCGATAGCCACACAGTCTTCAATATGATCGCTGTGGCCGTGCGATACAAGGATATAATCCGGCTTCAGCGTATCAATATCAATATGGCCTGCCAGTTCATTTGGCGTGATGAAGGGATCAAAAAGCAGGTTTTTATTACCGGTTGCTACCGAAAAACACGACTGACCATAGTAAGTGAATTTCATAATTATTAAAATTCAA
>CBIHLW010000190.1:0-5829 GCA_966210755.1 uncultured bacterium | reverse complement strand
GGGATATCCTCCATAGCCCACGGTTTCAACCGTGGGTTAAATTGGTTTGTCAGATCTGAATTAATGGTTTCAACCATTTACCAATGCTTGGTCATTGAACCGAATGGTTCATTGGTAAACCATTAAAATGGTTGTGCGGCGGTCATTTGGGTTTCACCAACCCAAGGTTGAAACCGTGGGCTATGGTGGGAGGCATTTTTCATGGTGATCCCCAGCGAGCCCTGAACAAAGGTTAGCATTGAACCGTGATCCGGATCCGATTTGAGGAAAGAATAACATTCTTCCAGTGCAGCTTCCTTTATTTTTGTTTTCCATTTTTTAAATTATGATCGGAAAGGTGCTTACTGTAGCCGGACTTGCAAGCTTTGAGATCTACGCCGCCATCCCGGCAGGATTTGCATTTGGATTATCTCCCTATATCATTTTCTTTTCTACAGTTGCAGGCGGAATTGCCGGTGTATTTGTTGCTGCTTTTCTAGGTGACAGGATAAGGAGGTTTTTTACCAAAAAGAAAAAAGCTGCTGTTGAAAAACCAAAAACTGGCCTGGGACACCGAATATGGGAAAAATATGGCATTATCGGACTGGGTTTTTTTGGAACGATGACGGTTGGAGCTCCTGCAAGCATTGCGGTGGGTGTGGGATTTAACGCATCTATTCAAAAACTGATCACCTGGTGTTGCATTGGTGTGATTGCCAGGTGTATGTTATTTACCGCTATCGGTCATTTCGGATTGCAGTTGTTCTGATCATTTTTCAATCCAGATGATCGAATTTTTTGTTCCAAACTCATTTTGCTCCCATTGCTTATTGTCAGGATCTATGATCCATTTTCCATCCACAAAAAATTTATATCGCACTTTGCCGGGTGCCAGATGAAGGGAAAAGACCCAGTCATCACCTTCTTTATTCATCATGATACCATTTGCATCCCATCCGTTAAAATCACCGGAAAGCATTACTTTACCAGCCTGTCCATAATTTTTAAGCCTGAAACTGTAATTGGGTTCTACCACCAGAAAAGAATTTCCATCTTTTACCTTTACAGGATTGGCCGGATCGCTGATCCATTTATCATCCACCTTAAATTTATATTCATGATTGCCTGCACTGATCACATAGGGCAGCTGCCATCCTCCAGGAATTTTTTCCATTGACAATTCTGAATCCCGCCATCCATTAAAAGAACCCACCAGCATAACTTTCCCGGCATTTTCAAATCCCTTTAAAGTAAATAGGTGTGGTTTACCTATACTTATAATAGAATTAAAACCTCCATGCCCATCCGGAATTCTTTTTTCATTTTTTTCATCCGGCAACCACTTACCATCAACAACAAATTTATAACTATGCGTACCGTTTGCCAGATACACCGGAAGCGTCCAGCCATTGGCAGTTTTTACCATGGATAGTTCCCTGGGCTTCCATTTATTAAAGCCCCCACTCAGATAAACCTGCTTTGCATCCGAGAATCCTTCCAGGTTGAAAACAACATTCGTTTTGAAAAAAACAGAATTAATGTTTCCCTGACCATCATTTTCCTTTATTAAATTATCAGGATCAACCATCCAGTTACCATCTGGTATGAATTTATACCAATACTTTCCAGGACTGAGCCTTACATCAGCTATCCAGCCACTGTCTGTTTCGGTCATCATTAGTGCATCAGGCATCCAGTTATTGAAACTCCCTGCCAGCATAACCCTGCTCGCATTTGCATGTCCTTTCAGAAAGAACCTCACAATTGAATCATTTACTACAAACTGATAACGGTTCCGGACCCTGTTGTAGCCAAATTGAACGGCATTACTTACAGCAGGAAACCGCTGGGAAAAATCAGGATTGTCCTGGGAAAATAAAATTTTATGCCCGGGGTTAATGATCTCATCAACGGCAAATAATTGTTTACTGATCACAACCCCGGTTTCATTATTGATATTGATATCCCAACCCATTTTTTTAAGAGAGTCTTCAATACCGGTTCTGATAAAATAACTGAGGTCCAGGTCGGAAAGATTGAATTGTTTAACGAAACTATCCAGTTCAGGTCCTGTGATTTTTTTAGGTAATTGAATATACATTTTACCATCCCTGATGGTATATGATTTTTGCTGGGTGTACGCTTTCATCGCGAATACCAGAAGCATAAGCAGGCAGGCAATACCGGCACGGATCCTAATATGTTTGATGCCCCTCATTTCCATATATACATTTTGCGCCTTACAAAGTTAAACCCTATTTTATGCAGGGAAAGAAAATCAAAACCCAAAACCCCATCCACACAACCTGAATAAGAAAAACAACTTCCCTCAAGATTGGTTATTAAAACCGGCATGTTCCCAAAATCCTGGTTACCGATCTTCATGGTGGCCAGATTACCATAAAGTGCTTCCACTTTTTTATTATTGGAGCCCGTTAGCAATACCCTTTTTGTAATAGTAACCGTTTCAAATATTTTATCCGGCAACCGGCTGTCCAGAATATTGGATTCGGCGGCACAATCGACCACCAGTTTTAATTTTTTGCCGGCCAGGTAGGTGGTTGCAATAATCCTGTTATCCGTTATATCAATAGGAATGGTTCTGTAGGCAGAAGTATCCATTAGCATTTGATGTTTATACTTTGACGATTCTTTTTTGCCTATGCGATGAAGATAGACGAGGTTTTTTTCGTAATCTATGATCATTTCACATTTCCTGAACAGATCCATGCCCAGTAAACCAATGATCTTCACACCCCTGCTGTTTTCGATATGACCCAGGTTCACGAGGTCTGCATTCAAATGAAAATAATCCATGCGCCCAAAAGAAAGCTGCTTTACGGTAGTTCTGACAACAACCGGTGAAGCACCGTTAATACTGTTTTGCTGCTCGTCGTGGTGCTCAGTGGTAGGATGGTCGCGGAAATAAGTAATATTTAATACCAGGTGTGGAGCACCCGTGTCAAGGATAAAATTGCCTTCAATGGAATCTGCTTTAGCTTTTAGTAATATCAGGTTTCCTGAACGGCTAAAAGGTATAACAGTGGTAAAGGAATCTTCTGCAAAGGATGCAATTGAAAAATGACGGAGCGAATCGGTATACAAATTACCGGGTGCAGCATAAGCCATGATGCTGCTGAATACAAACAGGAGGAATACAATAAAATTGAGAACCATAAGCAGAATCGGGAACAATGTAAGTTGATTCCGGATTCGTCAGAGGCCGTTAATCATTTTTAATAATAATTTTTGATCAGGTCACTTTCTTTGTCTGAAGGGACTGGAGAGCACGGAACATTTAATTAAGTACAGGCAGGTAGATTTTGAAATTGTCCTTACCGTTCTATCGATGTACAAACCATATCACTCTGCTCTTTGTTTACTTAACAAAAAAACAGGGTCCAAGGGGACCCTGTCAGATATATAGGCAGGATGCTTTCAAATTAATACCGGCCATCCTTTTTATCCATTCCACGTCCAATTACATAACCACCACCGGCACCTACAACAGCACCAATAACCCCACCGGCAACCCGGTTACGTTTGTTGATCACCGCACCGGCAACACCTCCGGCAACACCACCAATTACAGCACCTTTGGCAGCCTTACTCCATCCTTTCTTTTGAGTTGCTTTTGCAGCGCCTGAAGATTCAGAAGAATATACTGTTCTGTTGCTGCTGGCCGATGTACGCCTGGCACTGGTTGTTCTACGAGCTGGTTGTGAGTAAGCCTGCTGTTGAACTGCCTGATTACCCATGGCCATCTGGTAAGCTGCTACCTGGTTCATGAATTCCTGTTGTTGTTTCCACTGACGGAATTCAGCCAAACCGGTTGTATCAGACTGAGAAGCCACTTCTGCCCTTGTTTTTGAATTGGTATTACATGCAGATAAAAATATTGCTGCAATGAGTACCATTGGAATGACTCTTTTCATAACACTCAGATTGAGTAGTGAATTTTTCATAACGATATTTTTTAGTTATCTAATCACCTATTAATTCCTAATTCGTGCCATTTAAGGTTGATAATTGTTAAAGAGAAATGACCCCGGCCACCTTAACTTTTTATTGAAGATGAACGAAGTTTTTCGCAGTTCATTTGCGGCTTTTAACCGCATAAGGTGAAAAAAAATTAATCGGATGAATCCCGTAATACATTCAAAAAAAAGAAAGGCCGGTATTGACCGGCCCTTCTAATTAATAAGCATTTTGAAAATTGATCTTAATTCCAATTTCCTGAAAAAACCCTTTTCAGTAATGGAGTTGTTCGCGCTGCGGCATTGGCTCGTATCTCTCTCTCTTTTTCTTCCATCTTCTGAAACATTTTCTCAGTTACCAGGCCAGCCATCAGGGTGGGCAGGTCAAGGTTTAATTTATTTCCTACTACATTCTGTACCGGTTTGATGATCCTGCTCCATTGTTCATTCAATTTGTATTCATCCAATACAGACTGCATTACAGGTTTTACAGAAGAACGTAATTCGGTTCCGATGGCAGATCTCATATAGTCCGTACCTGCCGTACCTCCATTCTTTACAATTCTTATGGCATCACTGAAACTCATACTGTTAATGCCACTTATAAACACGGGGATCGAATTGGTTGCCGTTTTTTCTGCAGCAGTACTCAGGGTTGTTGTAAACCTGTCAATTTCATTGGTAAGCCCAAGTTGCTGGAGCGTGTTGAGTGTTTTACGTAATGGTTCAGGAAATAATGTGGTCATTACTGCATCCTTACTGAAGGAACCTTCAATGCTTTCCCTGGCGCCCATTTCAAGCATTTGCCTTAAGGCAGCTGCAGCATCCGTTTCATTCAATGTATAGTTTTTCAGAGCGCTGCAGGAAAAGGTGGCTGGCAGAACGATCGCAAATAATAGTGGCGTAAATAATTTCTTCATACGAACAATTTTAAAAATTTTTTCACTTCTTCATTCAGAAGAAAAAAATGCGCCGAAGTTTCGTCGGCACCTGTTAAATAAAAGACAAGGCAGAATTGCGGGACCCAGGCCAGGGTTTGCAGCCATCACTAATTGGGGAAATTCACCTTTGGATTGGGGATTTTATATGAAATTCAACACGCTGTTTTGGCTGGAAAATAGCAGTTTACTCCCGGGTACGCTTTTTGCTGATGTAAACAGGCAGGGGATAACTTTAGTTCCTGCACCACTGGCATTAATGCAACTATTTATTTATCATTGATGTCTGTTATAAGGTTGGTCCCTCCTCTGAAAAATCAAATTCACCCTTTATCCCTTGATATTAAAGCCGATCACTTTTTTTAATATCAAATGAATCTTATACTTGAATTCACCGGAGCCCTGATCTACTTTGTACTGAGTATAGTACTGTCACCTTTATTTTTAGCACTGAACTTTTTTCTGATGCTGATTACGGCAGCCAGGCAATTCAATGTCTGGTACCGGAAGGCCATGGTACAAATAAAAAGAAGGCAGTATCGCATGCCTACTTTAGAATTTCTTTCAGAAAGAAAATGGTTTACCTGGAAGATCAGGTAATATCAATAACGGCGTCCGCCTCCATAACCCCCACCGCCTCTGTTGCCGCCACCGCCATAACCGCCGCCGCCTTTATTACCACCGCCACCGCGGTATCCGCCTCCTGATCCGCCACCAGGACCGCTTCTTTCATCTGCTTCTTTCACAACCAGTGGTTTTTTACCAAGAGAAATATCATTCAGACCCTCAATGGCCTCACGTGCTTCTTCTTCATTAGGCATTTCTACAAATGCAAATCCCCTGCTTTTGCCGGTTTCTTTGTCAATTGCAACTTTAGCTGAAGCAATGGTTCCGAATTTTTCGAAGATCTCTACAAGTTCATCGTCATAAAGATC
>CBIHLW010000189.1:0-5829 GCA_966210755.1 uncultured bacterium | reverse complement strand
AAAACCTGCAATATCAAGAACCGCAGTGGTATTATAATCTGCACTTGTAAAATATCCATATTGGAAAATGAATGTTCTTAGCTCTACACCATTCCTTGTTTTAATAATAATTGCTTCCAGTGATCTGCTTCCTCCCATATAATCAGGCATATCAGACCGTGCTTCGCCCGAACCTTTGAAACTGATCGTTACATTATCTCCTGTTATAGTTCGCAATACAGGCTTTCTGATAAATTGCTTGTAAAAAGACTGCCTTCTCATTGAATTGGAACTGTTGGAAATGGAAGGGCCGAATCTTTCACCGCCCCTGCCAAATGTGATGATATTTTCTGTTGAGTAAGAAAAATCAATACTTCTTCCAATTGGATCTTTCAATTGAGCCAGCATCCAGGAATTGCCCTGTGGAGTATTTAGAACAGGCTCGGGCGATTCGGCCACGCCATCAATATAACTGGTGGTTGTACCGGAACTTAATTCCTCCTCGCAGGTATTGCAACCAAAATAAGCCCTGATGCCATTTGGAAGGGTAAGTATAAAACTACCCGGGCGGCCCTCGATATGAATATTCTGATAGGGTACCAGAATATATTTTCCTGAATCCTGATTAAAATAAAAATCCCCTGAATAATCCAAAACAGAAAAACTAAACTGGTCGGGTTCAAGATCCAGCTGGTAATTGATAATGTCATTCTCAATGGCCCAGGTTTCACCCGATCCATTCACACACCTGCAATGTGCTATGTTTACATATTTCACCTTCCTGTTGGCAGGAACGTTCATATAACCGTAAAAAGGTCTTTCATCTGCTGAACCCCTGACGGTTCTTGTGATCTGTCCGCCTGCATTTAAATTCCATCCCAGTCCAACCCAGGTTGCCACTTCATCAACCCGAATGCCGGAAGCATTATAACTCAAACTAACAGGAAGCTCCATCTGGCCTGATCTTACAGTATAGAAAGGAATACTTATCTGTGGCGTTCCGGATGAATAGCTGACAGGGATATTGATGTTCTTTGCAAGAGAAGCAGCTTCAGGAGAATGTGGTAAGATATCGGGATCTCTCAAAACGTCCTGCGCATTTACAAGCGTGCATAACAAATATCCTGTGAATACAAAAAACAGTTTCATAATTAATTCTTTAAAAGATGGAATTAGTTGAGGTGATAGGCTATGCGGAAAATAAAGGTTTGTGTGCGCGGTAACTGGTAATAAGAAAGCAGGTCCCAGGCTAATCTTAACGCTCCTGTTAATTTCTTTTTAGGTCCGGGTAAAGAAAAATGATATCGCCTGGTCAATCCTATTAACCCGCTTTTTTGAAAACCATTCATTCCTTTTTGCTGTAGTTGTGCCGGCATTTCGATATAGTTATGTTCATATGCGCCACTAATGAACCAGGCCTGATCATGATCCTGTGCGTTCCTTATTTTCCAGTCAACAAAAGAGCGCAGGCCCATTCCCTGATGAGTGATGGCAATGTGATCCCAGCCTTTGCCCAGGCCTATTTTAAATGAAGCGCCAATGCCTATTACAGACCGTCCATTTAATTTATATCCGAGCGAAACACCTATCTCGCATAGGGCAGGAAACGAATACCTGGCCTTTTGTGACTGAATATCAAAACCATATTCCAGCCTTTTCCCAATGGGAGTTGCCTTAAGTGTGTTGACAGGTACACCTTCACTCATATGGTCTTCATTTCCGGCTGGAATAAAAATGGAAACACGGCTCTTTATTCCATTCAGGATACCTTCTGCCGACATACGGTTTTCTTTTATTAGTTCTGAAGTGGTTGTTCCAGGTCCCAGCTTTTGAATCAGGGATTGACTGATCATTGATCTTGTCTGCAAACCGGCACTGCCTTCAGGTGATGAACCTGGAATTACAAACAGTTTACTCAACATTGAATGCTTATTAAAAAATTCGCTGAACGAAGGTTTTTGTGAAACCAATTGCAGCAGTTTCGTTTCCATTTTTGATGGATCATTGTATATTTCGGTGAAAGCATCAGTATATAACTGAAAATATTGAACCTGTTGTTGGAGTTTTTTAAGTTCTTTTGGTTTTCGAACTGACTCAAACGCTTCTTTCAGATACAATAGCCTTTCATTCACTTTCTTTTTTAAAAATGCCGAAGAGGAAAAGGCGGACTGAAGTTGCCGGTAACTTTCAGACAGGTTTTTCAATTTGTCTGAATGCCATTCAGATGTGCGCTTCATAAATTCTATTGCTGTATACAGCGAGTCAAAGTGTCCGGAATAAAATGAAGCAACATTGTAATTTTCATCGGGCAGCAATTCTGAAAAAGAATGCCCGGTACCATCTTGAAAAAGATGCACAGCCAGGAGCGAATCATGATCCATTAACTTTCGCTTCAATCTTTTTTCAATTTTTCCCAGCCTTGAAAGGCATTTGCCGGTCTGCTTCACCAACTGGTTTTGAATGACAGTGGCCCTGTCTGCTATTCCGGAAAAAATCCTTTCCGGCGGTGCAACAACCTGGCCTGAAGATTCACTCTGACCTGAAATGATACCGGTGATATAACAGGTAAAGCACACGAGTAATGTTTTATATTTTTTCATGTTGGTTCTGATTGATTGTTTAACAAATATGATATCAGGAACAGGGGCATTCCTTGTGAAAATCAACAGAATTTCAAGGTATTTTCCTATTGCTGCGCAGGAATTGACCATTGATGCAATACACATCCCATAAATTAAAAGACAATTTTATCTTCTATTAATTACCTTTACATGGAGAGGAAATTTTTCGTCTTTAATTGTATAGGCACCTGCCCTCTTACTGACAGATCGGGCCTTCAATAATCATTTTCTTTAGAAGGCCTCTATAGCATACTGCGCATGATCTACGTGATACTATGAAGACAATACTATTGCACTGATTGTACGCGATCAATAAGATCATAAGGATAATTATTTAACCATGGAGCAACAGATTCAATCTGCCGGACAGGATCTAAGCCTGTCTCCTGAAGTGGATACCCACGATGCACACAAAACCGAAGGCTTTCTTACCAGGTATATCTTTAGCCAGGACCATAAAACCATTGCCAAGCAATTTCTGATAACGGGAATTATCTGGGCCATCATTGGCGCTTTTTTCTCCGTAGTGTTTCGGCTGCAACTTGCTTATCACGATCAAACCTTTCCTTTTCGTGAAATGATCTTTGGGAATGCCGCCAAAGATGGCAGGATCACCCCGGATCTGTACTATTCCCTGCTGACCCTGCATGGAACCATTATGATCTTCTTTGTGCTTACAGCAGGCATGAGCGGAACCTTTGCCAATTTCCTGATACCCCTGCAGATCGGGGCAAGAGATATGGCATCGCCGTTTTTAAATATGCTTTCTTACTGGTTCTTTTTTCTTTCTGGTGCCATCATGCTTTCTTCCCTGTTTGTGGCATCCGGGCCTGCAAGCGGGGGATGGACCGCCTACCCTCCTTTAAGTGCCCTGGGACAGGCATCAAATGGATCGAAAACAGGAATGGATCTCTGGCTGATCAGCATGTGTTTGTTTGTTGTATCCCAGCTGTTGGGAGGCATTAATTATGTAACCACCGTTCTTAACCTGAGAACAAAAGGAATGAGCATGATAAGAATGCCATTGAGCATATGGGGCCTGTTCTTTACCGCCGTTCTTGGTATCCTGTCCTTCCCCGTTCTATTTTCCGCTTTCATTTTATTGATCTTCGACCGGCAGGTGGATACAAGCTTCTTTCTTACCGATATTGTGATAGGCGGACAAATTCTTTCCAACGAAGGCGGAAGCGCCATTCTCTACCAACACCTGTTTTGGTTTCTCGGTCACCCTGAAGTATATATTGCCATCCTTCCGGCAATGGGAATAGTTTCAGAAGTAATGAGCGTGAATGCACGCAAGCCCATCTTCGGATACATTGCCATGGTGGGATCTCTGTTTGCCATTTGCGTTCTGGCACTCCTGGTTTGGGCACATCATATGTTTGTTAGTGGTATGAATCCTTTTTTGGGATCGGTTTTCGTTCTGCTCACACTGATCATTGCCATTCCATCTGCCATTAAAGTATTCAACTGGATCACCACCATTTGGAGAGGTAATATACGGTTCACGCCTGCCATGCTTTTTTGTATCGGGTTTGTAAGTGTATTTATTTCCGGCGGACTCACTGGCATATGGATGGGAAATTCAACCATTGATATTCATATTCATGATACCTATTTCATCATAGCGCATTTTCACCTGGTGATGGGTGTGGCCTCTTTCTTTGGAATGTTTGCGGGGGTTTACCACTGGTTTCCTAAAATGTTTGGAAGATATATGAACACAACACTCAGCCATATACATTTCTGGATCAGCTTAATTGGCGCCTACCTTATTTTCTGGCCCATGCATTACATTGGATTGGCGGGCGTTCCAAGGCGGTATCTTGATTTCTCCATGTGGACATCTTTCAACCAGTTTGGAGAACTGAACAAAATGATAACCGTTGTTACCATCATTGTATTTGCGGCCAACCTGATGTTTGTTTTCAATTTCTTTTATTCTATGTTCAAAGGCAGGATCGTGAGATCGAAGAACCCCTGGAAAGCCAACACGCTTGAATGGACAACACCTGTTGTACCCCCGCATGGCAACTGGCCTGGTGATATTCCGGAGGTACACCGCTGGCCATATGATTATAGTAAAAATGGAAAGGATTTCATTCCCCAGACGCAACCCGCATTGCCGGATGAAGAGAAGGTATGAAGGTGGATTGATGAGATGAAGGGCTCAATGAACACCGGGTTCTCCCTGCCCTCACCGCTTCAGATACATCAACCCATTAGCAAGCTCCATATTGAACTCTCCAATGGTTTTTGATTCCATCATCAGCTGGATCTTTTTGCGGATCAATTTAAATTCCTCGTGAAGCGGACATGGTTTTTTTTCGGAACAGTTTTTCAGTCCAAGTCCGCAACCTGTAAATAAATGGTCGCCATCTATGGCCCTGACAATATCAGCCATCTTCCGGTTCCTTGATAATTTATCCAGATAAAAACCGCCATTAGGACCTTTAATTGACTGCACCAGTCCTTTCCGTACCAGTTCCTGAAGAATTTTAGCAATGAAAGCTTCCGGAACGGAGGCGCCTGCTGATATCTCCCTGATACCGGTCCTGAATCCATCAACGGATCTGTAGGCTATGAACATCATGGCCCGGATGGCATATTCGCAACTTTTTGAAAACATGTAGAATGAAAATATTAAAAATGGTTCAATATGATATAAACCTGAATGACCCTGACAGCCGAATTTTTTAAGTAGGAATTACAATTACCGGCATCTGGCTTTTAGCAATGACCTTGGCAGCAACATTACCCAGCACATTGTTAGTATTCTCGCTTTCACTGTGCCGGCCCAGTACAATCAGGTCCACCTGCCTTTCTTCCGCAATCAAAATAATATTTTCTGCAGAATCTCCATGGTCTACAATGGTTTCTATCCCGGGATCATCAAGTCCCGTCTTTATCTCATCAAGAAATTTAAAAGCCATCCTTTTAATTTCTGCAGTTCTGTCTCTTTCAACCAGGTCCTCATTACTAAAAAATCCAAAGCCCAATATGGGAGAATAGTTCAGGGAAAAATCATCACCGGCGTCAATGGCAACATGCAATATCAATGGTTGCAAATTCATTGCCTTTGCAACCCGGTATCCATAGGCTGCTACTTTGTGCGCGGAAGGATCATAATCAACTGCAATAAGAATTTTTTTCATTTATCTGGTTTTAACTTTCCAACGGCAGGAAGGAAAAAGTTACAGGTGCTACAATGTACTGATAAAAATAATAG
>CBIHLW010000188.1:0-5842 GCA_966210755.1 uncultured bacterium | reverse complement strand
CATTTATTTTGCACATAACTCATAAGCCTTATTAATTATTATTTTGCCATAATTTTTAACATATACCTTTGTCAATTATGTTTTTTGGTATCCAAACCCATAAACTTTTCAAAAAGTGAGAGCCCCGCTGAATAAGGTTACACTGCCCGGACTTGTTATTGCGCTAGGTATTATTTATGGAGATATTGGAACATCACCATTATATGTTTTTAACGCGATCATAACGGACAGGATGATCGACAGGCAATTGATCCTTGGAAGCCTGTCCTGCATCATCTGGACCATTACACTGCAAACCACGTTAAAATATGTGTTGCTGGTGCTGAAGGCCGACAACCGGGGTGAAGGGGGAACATTTGCTTTATATGCCCTGGTCAGAAGGCAAAAAAAATGGCTGGTTCTACCCGCTATGATCGGCGGTGCTGCACTCCTGGCCGATGGCATCATCACCCCTCCCATATCCATCACCTCAGCGGTTGAAGGTTTAAAAGAACTGGAAAGGTTCCGGAACATCCAGGAATACGTAGTTTATATTGTTCTGATCATTATTTCTCTTTTCTTCTTTCTTCAGCAGTTCGGAACCGCAGAAATCGGGAAATTTTTCGGGCCCATCATGTTTATCTGGTTCAGCATGCTTGCCATACTGGGCATCATACATCTATCAGATGATTTCAGCATTTTCCAGGCCATAAGCCCTTCCCACGCCATTCAGTTTATTTCTGATTATCCAAGCGCACTCTGGTTGCTTGGAGCGGTATTTCTCTGCACAACAGGTGCCGAAGCTTTGTATAGTGATCTTGGGCACTGCGGAAGAGGGAATATCAGAGTGTCCTGGACCTTTGTGAAATTATGTCTATTACTGAATTACCTGGGCCAGGGTGCCTATTTATTACATGAACATACCGGAAAGATCATTACCGATTCGGTAAGGTCGGAATTGGGCATTAATGCATTTTACGACCTCATGCCTCAATGGTTCATCATTCCCGGAGTTATTATTGCAACCACTGCCGCCATCATTGCAAGCCAGGCCATGATCTCTGGTTCGTATACCCTGATCAGTGAAGCCATGCGTTTGAACCTCTGGCCTAAACTTAAGATCCGCTATCCTTCTGAAGCAAAAGGACAGTTGTTTATTCCCTCGCTCAACTTTATGATGTTCCTGGGTTGTGTGGGTGTAGTATTATATTTCCAGACCTCACAGCGAATGGAAGCAGCTTACGGTCTTGCCATCGTTGTTACCATGCTGATGACAACAGTATTATTTTCAAATTTCCTGATCAGCAGGCGGGTACCTTCTGTTTACATCTGGATCTTTCTTGCCGTATATCTGGCCCTGGAATCCTTATTCCTTTTTGCATTGCTTCAAAAGTTTGCACATGGTGGATATATCACCCTTATCATTGGAGGCGTGATGTTTGTTATTATGTATGTATGGTTCAAAGCCAGAAAGATCAAGAACAGGTATATTGAATTTGTAAGACTGGAACATTATATTCCCAAGATCCAGGAATTAAGTAATGACAGGTCTGTACCGAAATATGCAACACACCTGGTTTATCTCACCAGTGCCGACAATCCCAAAGAGATCGAACATAAGATCATCTATTCCATCCTTAACAAGAAGCCAAAGCGTGCAGATATTTACTGGTTTGTTCACGTGGATACGCTCGATGATCCTTATACCATGGAATACAAGGTGGACCATATCATTCCAAATGATATCATCCGGATAGAATTCCGCTTAGGATTCCGTGTTGATCCCCGCATCAACCTGATGTTCCGTAAAGTGGTGGAAGATCTGGTTGCCAACAGGGAAGTAAATATCACCAGCCGTTACGAAAGCCTGGAACGTAGTAATGTTGTGGGCGATTTTTCATTTGTGGTGATGGAAAAATACCTGAGCCAGGATAATGACCTTCCGATCATGGAAAGACTGATCATGAAATTCCATTTCTGGTTAAAGGATATCAGTCTTTCAGAAGAAAGAGGATTTGGACTTGATGCAAGTACGGTTGTGATCGAAAAATTTCCATTGATAGTATCACCTGTAACCAACCTCAAACTGAAAAGAATAGGTGATTTTTAACAGATTTGTTATTTTACCGGCAAACCACCTAATTGCCCGGAATTGTATACTATATCACAGGCGGAATTGTTGTTTTATCCCTGATCATTTATTTCTTTCAGGACCTTTTCATATTCAAACCTGAAAAGCTGCACCCCGATTTTAAATTCAAATACGACCTGCCCTTCCGTGAATTAAATTTTGATGTTGAAGAAAAGGTCCGGATCAATGCCCTTCATTTTTACAGGGAAGTTCCAAAAGGTTTGATCCTTTATCTGCACGGAAATACAAGGAGCATTAAAGGATGGGCAAAATATGCAAAGGATTTTTACAGGTATGGTTATGATGTTATGCTGGTTGACTACCGCGGATTTGGAAAAAGTACCGGCAGGAGAAATGAATTGGTAATGATCAGTGACATGCAGTTTATTTACAGCCATCTGGCCGCACAGTATCCCGAAGACCATTTATTGGTATACGGACGCAGCCTGGGAAGCGGATTTGCCGCGAAACTGGCTTCAGATAATAATCCCAGGTACCTGATACTGGATGCGCCCTATTTTAATTTCAGGAAAGTAATAGAACGGTTTCTGCCAGTTTTGCCTCTGAAGCTTGTATTGCATTATCATTTACGAACCGATAAATGGATCACTAAAGTGAAATGCCATGTTTATATTCTTCATGGTACCAGGGACTGGTTAATTCCTATAAGACATAGTGAGCAATTACAAAAGATCAATCCACGGAAAATAACCCTGATCCGCATTCATGGAGGAGCACACAATAACCTGCCGCAATTCCCGGAATACCACAGTTTTATAAGAGATATTCTGATGGAATGAAGACAAATAGCCGGGGGCTGCCGGCCAGAGGCTGAAGACTTGCATTTACGAACATCTATTTGTTTCTTTGTGACCTTAAGGAGTGTGTTAAGGATCATTTAAATAACATTTAATAAGTAACCTATATCCTTTGTTTTGACTCCAACAAGAAAAACCACAGACCATGACTAAACTTTACCCCCTGTTGATTGCCTGCTCAGTTGTACTATTTTACAGCTGCAAAACAGCCAGCAAATCATACAAAAAAGGAGATTACACCGAGGCTATTGAACTGGGTGTAAAAAAATTACAGAAAGATCAATCTGATTATGAAACCAGGGATCTTATCCAGCAGTCTTATAATTATTCTGTTTCCCAGCATGAAGATGAGATCAGGATACTTTCCAACAGCAAAAATGACAACCGTTTCGAAAGTATCTGGGTTCATTATATGGAGCTGCAGCATTTGTATAAAACCATACAACAGTATCCAGCTGTGGCCAGGCTGATCAAAACAAAAGACTATTCAGAATACGTAACCACCTATGGCGACAAGGCTGCTGAGGTTCACATTGAAAAAGCAGGCAGGTGGATGGCCGAAGGCACCAAGATATCCTATCGTGAAGGGTATAAAGAATTCAATAAGGCATTACAGTTCAAACCATATGATGATGAATTAAGAAGACAGAGAGATACAGCATATGACCTTGCTATTACAAAAGTGATCATCTCACCTATTCAGAGTTTCGGAGGCGGATACAGTTACAGCTCTTCCAGGCAAATGCAGGATTTCCAAAGGGATATCATCCGCACCCTCTCCAATAACATGAATAACAGTTTTGTAAAATTCTATAATGAATTTGATGCAAGAAATGAAAACATTGAAGCAGACCAGGTGATGGACCTTAACCTGAGCAGAATTTCTGTCGGGCAGCCTAATGATAATAAATCTTCAAAGGAAGTATCAAGGGAGGTAGTGATCAGGGAGATCGTTTATAAACCTGACTCCGTTGTAAAACAATATGGCACTGTAAAGGCCAAGATCATAACCACAAAACGCAATCTGATATCCCAGGGCGACCTTAACATAACGCTGCGCGACACCAGGGGCAGAACCATCTGGAATGATCATTTTACCGGTGAACATAAATGGGAAACTGAGTTTGTAAGTTTCACCGGGGATGAAAGGGCCCTTAGTGAGGAGGATAAAAAACTGGTAAACCAGGAAAACATTACCCCTCCTACAGAAGAAACCATCACCCATGAATTATTCCGGCAAATTCAAAATGACCTGATGCAACGTTTACGAAACTATTACACCAGGTACTAATTACCCGGTCAATATACTAGATTCAGATCCCGGCGTTTCGTCGGGATTTTTTATTGACATTTGAAGCAATGAATTCAAAAACGAGGTTTAAAAGATTTTTACTTGTTACAATCCTCATATATGTGGCAGGAGGATTAGCCCTGTATTTTACACAGGAGTTATTTTTATTTCACCCTAAACCAGTACCACTCAGTTATAAATATGAGTTTGCAGATCATTTTGAAGAAAGCAATATTAGTTTCAGAGGTAACAATCTCAACTTCGTCAGGTTTCTCACAAAAAATAAACCCAAAGGAATTGTTTTATTCTTCCATGGTAATATGGGAAATGTAGAACACTATAAAAGATATCCCCGGCTGTTTACTGAAAATGATCATGAAGTATGGATGATCGATTATCCTGGCTTCGGAAAAACAACCGGAAAAAAAACTGAAGAGGTCATGTATCAGCAGGCCCTGTACCTGTATGGGAAAGCGGTAAAACGGGTAGCAGCCGACAGCATTATTATTTATGGCAAATCAATTGGTACAGGTATTGCCTCCTACCTTGCTGCAAAAAAACCCTGTAAGATGCTGGTGCTGGAAACACCCTATTACAACATTGTTTCCCTTGCCAGATCTTATTTTCCTGTTTATCCTGTTTCCTTATTACTTAAATATGCGTTCCCCAACAATAAGCACCTGAAATCCATACGCGTTCCTGTAACAATTTTTCACGGTACTGAAGATGAGATCATTCCTTACAGACATGCTATCAAACTTAAAAAAGAAAATCCAAAGGTCAACCTTGTTACAATTGAAAACGGAAAACACAATGACCTTTTTGAAAAACCTGTTTACAAGGAAAAAATGAAGCAGCTGCTAGAATAACAATTGCTGTCCACCACCTGCTTTTGGCGTTATCATCTGCCTATTGTACCTCCACCGGGACAACCAGATTATTTTTATTTTTCCGGATCTTCTGAGGTACAACTTTTAAAATTTCCTGTTTTAATACTTCAATAAGTTTCTTCTTTACAAAATGCCTGTGCACCGCCATGCTCACCTCACGCATGGGAGCAGGCGATTTAAAATGCCTGAGGCACTGCTGTTGTTTGAAACTCATATCAATCGTTGCCAGCTCAGGAATAATGGTAATGCCATCATTCAGATCCACCATTCTCCTTAAAGTATCAATGCTTCCGGCTTCATATTCAAAATGACCGGAAATTTTGGTTTTTTTCCTGAGCTCACAAAGATTCACGATCTGTGAGCGGAAACAATGTCCTTCTTCGAGCAACCATAATTTATCCGTATCGATATCTTTCGGCAAAATATAATCCTTTGAATAAGCAAGATTATTTCTGGAAACATAGGCCACCAGTTCTTCATAAAACAAAACATCCTCATTAATTCCCGCCTCCTGTAAAGGCGTAACCAGTATTCCGGCATCTATCTTTCCCTCCCTTAGATGGGATATAAGCAATTGAGTTGTTAATTCCACCACCATCAGCTTTACAGCAGGAAATCTTTTGGTAAAAGAAGTAACGAACAAAGGAAGCAGATAAGGCGCCAGGGTAGGTATAATGCCGATCTTTAATTCTCCATTGACCACCCCTTTTTTTGATTGAATGCTTTCCAATAA
>CBIHLW010000187.1:0-5847 GCA_966210755.1 uncultured bacterium | reverse complement strand
GAATTACAAGTCAGGAGTTATTAGATGCTGATTTCTATAAGCGACCCTATTTTGAACTTTGAACTTTGAACTTAATTTGAACTATTATCTTATGACAATAAAAGAATCCCAGCAACTCGTTGACCAGTGGATAAAAGCAAAGGGCGTTCGTTATTTTAGCGAGCTCACTAATATGGCCATACTTACTGAGGAGGTTGGTGAAGTGGCCCGTTTAATGAGCAGACTTTACGGTGACCAGTCCTTCAAAGACAAAGAGAAGGACAAGGAACTGGCAGATGAGCTGGCAGATGTATTATGGGTATTGATCTGTATCGCCAACCAAACCGGCGTGAACCTTACCGAAGCTTTGCAAAAGAACTTTGAAAAAAAGGATCTGAGAGACAGTGAAAGACATTTAGGGAATGAAAAACTGTTTTAGCTGAAGTTTTTATTTGAGCCATGCCTGTATAAGCGGAATTGAATTTTGATGTTGGCTTTGAGATCGTACCCGAATTTTGAATATAACGATCAGCTATATGGCCTTTCTTTTGTAACAACAAAGGAAAAGTATAGATGAGAAGTTTTTCATTCAGACTTTTGTGGAAATCATTAAAGGATTCGGCTAAAGGTTTTTCTGATGATAAAGTAATCAAGCTCAGTGCCTCCCTTGCCTATTTTACCGTATTCTCCCTGGGTCCATTACTGATTGTGATCATTTTTCTTTTGGGTTTTTTTCTGGGACAGGAAGCTGCGCAAAATCAAATCTATTCCCAGCTGCAGAATTTTATCGGCAACGATGCCGCCTTGCAGATTCAGGAGATCATAAAAAATGCTTCGCTATCAGGTAAGGGTGGTGTAGCCCTGGTAATTGGTATCATAACATTACTTATTGGTGCAACAACTGTATTCGGAGAAATACAGGATTCCATAAACAGTATCTGGGGCCTTAAACCAAGACCTAAAACCGGGATCATAAAACTTTTGCTTACAAGGTTGTTATCCTTTGGAATGATAGCCTCACTTGGATTTTTGTTACTAGTTTCATTAGGCGCTACTGCCGTAGTTGAGGCTATGGGCGAAAGATTGAAAGACCGTTTTCCGGATGTTACAGTAGTAGTTTTTTATATCATCAATCTTATACTTAACCTTACAGTTACAACATTGCTTTTTGCAGTTATATTTAAAGTGCTTCCCGATGCAAAGATCAAATGGAAAGATATCTGGCCCGGAGCCATTGCCACTTCACTGCTCTTTCTGATCGGTAAGTTTGCCATTTCCTTTTACATCAGTAAGAGCGAAGTGGGAAGTACTTATGGAGCAGCAGGATCGCTGGTGATACTATTGTTATGGGTGTTTTATTCTGCTATCATTCTTTATTTCGGCGCAGAATTTACAAGAGCATATGCGTTTAATAAGGGTTCACGCATCATTCCAAACAGGTATGCCCAGTGGAGTGATTCGGAAGCTATCGCGGGTGCTAAAACGCAAAAGGAAAAAAAGACATCTTCACAGCCATATAAACAACATCCTTTTGGCGAACCTGTTCCTTCACCTGATTATTCGCCTTCTTCTTTTGTTCATCCGGTAAAACCCGGCCAGCAAAAAAATATGGGAATGGGTACATTGATAATCGGGTTGCTGATCTATTTATTCAGGTCACCCGGCAAACAGGGTTAAATCATGAGCCTTCATTTCTGCTGGTTATCTTTAATAATCAATTCAGGATGTAATGAAGAAAAAGCTCACGCTGAAGGGCATATGGCAAATGCTTTTGCATGCTTTTAAAGGATTCAATGATAATAAGGTTTTGAAATTAAGTGGTGCGCTCGCTTATTTTACAGTGTTCTCCATGGGGCCCATGTTCATTGTAATGATATTTTTTGCAGATGTATTCTATGGAAGGGAAGCTATTGAAGGGACTATTTATGACCAGATGCACGGACTTGTTGGTCCTGCAGCGGCATCCCAGATCCAGGAGATCATCAGGAATGCCACACTTAGCGGAAAAACTTCAATTACAGCCATAATCGGTTTTACTACTTTATTAATTGGAGCAACAACAGTTTTCTCAGAGATACAGGATTCGATCAACATGATCTGGAACCTGAAGCCAAAACCAAAAAAAGGATGGCTCAAGATCCTGATGAACCGTTTGATCTCCTTTTCCGTTGTGGTAGGACTTGGCTTTGTGTTATTGGTTTCATTGATCCTGAATGGATTGATAGAAGGACTTATGGACAGGTTGCAGATCCGTTTTCCTGATCTTACCGTAATACTGATCTATATTTTTAACCTCGTGATTACTTTTGTGATCATTACACTTTTGTTTTCCATCATTTATAAGGTTTTGCCCGATGCAAAGATCAAATGGAAGGATGTGATCATTGGATCCATGTCTTCAGCCGTACTTTTTATGCTTGGTAAATTTGCCATCACATTTTACATCGGTAGTTCGGATATTGGAAGTACATATGGTACTGCCGGTTCATTTGTTGTTTTACTGCTTTGGGTTTATTACTCCTCTGTGATTCTGTATTTCGGTGCTGAATTCACAAAAGCGTGGGCTGCTATGTATGGATCCCGTATTTATCCAAGCCAGTATGCTGTGTGGATAAAACATGTGGAAGTGGAAGAAGATCACCGCACACTCAAGCAATTAGAGAAAGAGAAAGAAGATGATAATAAGAACACGGGTGAGAACATTAAAGTGACGTAGGCCAATGGCTTTTATTGCTACTTTTGCGCCCTATGGCAACAGACAGTAACAGATTCCAGGCAATTATTTCGCATTGTAAAGAATATGGTTTCATTTTTCCGTCATCGGAGATCTACGATGGTCTGGGTGCGGTGTATGATTATGGACAATGGGGGAGTGAACTGAAAAAAAATATCAGGGACCATTGGTGGAAAAGCATGACACAGATGTATGAGAACATTGTAGGGATTGATGCAGCCATTTTCATGCATCCTACCACCTGGAAGGCCAGCGGTCATGTGGATAATTTCAGCGATCCGATGATCGATAATAAGGATAGCAATAAACGCTACCGTGTTGATCATCTGATTGAAGCCAGGGCTGATGAACTGGAAGCAGCCGGTCAAAAAGAACAATCCGACCTGCTGATAAAACAAATGGATGAACTGCTGGCGGCAAATGATTATGCCGGATTAAAAACGCTGATTGAAAATAATAAGATATCGTGTTCAGTAAGTGGTACCTGCAACTGGACCGATGTAAGGCAATTCAACCTGATGTTCTCCACCGAATTTGGTGCTGTATCATCTGAAGAGGACAATACCATTTATCTAAGACCAGAAACCGCCCAGGGTATTTTTGTGAATTTTCTGAATGTGCAGAAATCGGGAAGGATGAAGATTCCATTTGGTATTGCTCAAATTGGAAAAGCATTCAGAAATGAAATTGTTGCAAGGCAATTTATTTTCCGTATGCGGGAGTTTGAACAAATGGAAATGCAGTTCTTCATTCGTCCGGGTACACAAAAAGAATGGTATGAATACTGGAAAGCCGAAAGGATGAAATGGCATCTTGGCATTGGAATTCCTTCCGAAAAATACCGTTTTCATGATCATGCAAAGCTGGCGCATTATGCAGATGCGGCCTGTGATATCGAATACAATTTTCCAATTGGCTTCAAGGAAGTGGAAGGTATTCATTCCAGAACTGATTTTGACCTGCGCAACCACCAGGAATACAGCAAAAAGAAGATGCAGTATTTTGATAATGACATCGATCCCAACACCGGAAAAGCATTTGGCAACTACATTCCTTATGTAATTGAAACATCAATTGGAGTGGACAGAACTGTGATGATGGTGTTAAGTGAGGCGTATGAAGAACAGGATCTGAGTACTGAAGAAAGGAAGGATAGCCGTGTAGTTTTAAAATTCCCGGCAAAGCTGGCCCCTATTAAGCTGGCCATACTGCCTCTGGTGAAAAAAGACGGATTACCCGAGATCGCCAGAAAGATCATGGACGATTGTAAAGCACAGTTCAGGTGCTTTTATGAAGAAAAGGATACCATTGGTAAACGCTACAGAAGGATGGACGCATTAGGAACACCTTTCTGTATCACCATCGACCACCAGTCGAAGGAGGATGGAACCGTAACCATACGTTACCGCGATACCATGCACCAGGAACGCATTGCAGCCGGTGACATCAAAAATGTTGTGATGGCTGCCATGTATTAACAATTTCCATGCAGCAGGTTTCGTTTTTAGAAGGTCTAATCACATCAAAAGCTGTTATGAGAAAAGTTTTGCTGCTATTATTACTGGCCATTGCAGGTTATTCCGGGTATTCGCAGGAAGAAGTTAATAATGAAGGCCGCACCTCATTTTATGCAGAAGCAGGTGGAGCAGGTATCGCATTCTCAGCCAATATAGATTACAGGTTCAAACCCGGACACCTTGGTTTTGGCGGAAGGCTGGGCGTTGGCTTTGTTACTGCTTACAATGATTATTATGATCCTATGGGCTCATATGTGTGGGGCGACCAGGAATCGGCCATCACCGTACCTGTACAACTCAATTATATTTTTGGAAAGCAAAATTCCCCACACACTTTTGAAGTTGGAGGCGGACTTACCTATGTAAGCAAAAAGCTGAGCATCCTGAATTATTATGATGAAGACCGTTCGAATTTATTTGGGACGTTTTCATTTATGTACAGGCGCCAGCCCAGAAATGGCGGTTTCACATGGAGAGCAGGGTTCACGCCATTGATTGCAAAGGGTTTGATACAGCCATTTGGTGGTGCGAGTGTAGGATTCAATTTTTGAGTTCACCTTTTATATCGTAAGGAAATAGGCTGCCAGGAATTAAAAGCGTAAAAAATAGAGGCCGGTTGAGGATTCTTCCGTAATGCTTACCCTGCATGTGCCCGGCATTCTTGTTGCGAGGCGGTTAATTCAGCCATATAATTCCTGTATGATGGCCTTCCTTTCATACCCGAGCTTTTGAATCCTTTCTTTTGCTTCATCGATCATATTTTTCCAACCACATAAATAAAATTTAGATGGTGGGAGATGGCCGTTGATTGATTTTTCATGAACCAGGTTTTCGTAAAGTTCATGAACATAACCACAACATCCGGCCCATTGCTCTCTGGACAGCGTAGGGAGGTAATGGAGTTTTTCAATATCCTGTTCAAGCTTTTTCATTTCTTCAAAATAAAGAAGGTCCTGCTTTGTACGGGTGCCAAACATCAGGTAAAGATCCCGGGTGGGAACCTCATGTAATTTAATATAGTGAAGCATGCTTCGAAAAGGCGCAATGCCCGTACCTGTACAAATAAAGTAAAGATCCGTTTCAATTGTTGCCGGTAAAACAAATACCCCCTGCGGACCTCTGAAAGTAATTTCAGCGCCCTCGCCAATTTCATTGAATAAATATGTGGAACCTGCACCGCCTTCGAGTAAAACAATCAACAATTCGAACACATTGCTCCCATCCGGCCAGGAAGCAATGGAGTAACTCCGCCACCTTTTATTTGATTTTTCATGAATAGGAAGGTCAAGTGTAACAAACTGGCCGGCCACAAAATCGAAGGATTCCAGTTCAGGAACCTTTAACCAGAAGCGCCGGGTGCCTGGAGTTTCATTTTGGATACGGGTAATTACTGCTTTTCGCCAGGGTTGTAAGGCCATTAATATTATTTAACAATTAAAAGAAACGATTATTGAATTTCCTGCGTTTATAATTTATCCACAGAATTTAACTATTGGCACAGTAGTTGAAAAATCCTATAGGAAATCATTTACTAAACATTTATTCGTCGGACGGTTTAGGTTAAATGCCAGTATTCTTACTGGCCTTATTTTATTGCATTGCCACAACCTTCAGCAC
>CBIHLW010000186.1:0-5868 GCA_966210755.1 uncultured bacterium | reverse complement strand
ACGGATATAATCAACTTCCATTTGTGCCGGGAAAACCGTTGTATCAACTCCTTTCATTCCACCCAGGTTGCCGCCCACGGCAATGTTCAGCAGAATATAAAAGGGATCATCAAATGGCCATTCCGCTTTTGTTTTATTTTCATTGATCACCTGGTTATACAGGGTGCCATCCACTAAAAAATCCATACGGTCCGGTGTCCATTCAATGGAATAGGTATGCCAGTTATTATAAGGATCTTCAATAAAAGCCTTTTTTGTTTTTTGTGTTCCGATAATATGATTGTATGTTTTGGTATGCACTGTGCCAAAAACAGAATCTTTTTCAAACCCCACATGCTCCATGATATCGATCTCGCCACAGTCGGGCCATCCCACCTCATTTGCATTTGATCCCAGCATCCAGAATGCAGGCCACAATCCGCGACCGGCGGGAAGTTTTGACCTGATCTCAATTTTTCCATAGGTGAAATCTTCTTTTCCCCTTGTTACCAGTCGTGCAGAAGAATAGTCGCGGTTGCCTGTTTTTTCTTTAATGGCCCTGAGCTTCAAGGTACCATTACTTACTTCAACATTATTAATGTCGGCCTGGGTATAATATTGTAATTCATTGTTGCCCCATCCGTGTCCGCCGGTATCATAGCTCCATTTATTACTATCGGGAAGTCCGCTATAATCAAATTCATCGCTCCATGAAAGTTTCCAGTTGTTTTCTGATGTTTCATTGCGTGAAGCAGAGCAGGCCACCAGGCCAATAACTATAAATAGCATATAGATTATGCGCATAGAAAATTATTTAAATGGCAGCAGTGCCGGAGTTATTAATATCAGCGTCATTGAAATACTCTTACATAGTCAACAAACATTCTCTGGGGAAATACAGTACCTGCATCAGGCGCGCCAGGCCAGTTGCCACCCACTGCAACGTTGAATATTAAAAAATGCGGTGAATTGAAAGGGTAATTGGCAGTACCAACATCCGCTTTTGTAGTGGTAAGGAAAACATGATCATCTACAAGCCATTGGATCTGGTCCTGCGTCCAGATGATGCTGAAAACATGGAACTGCTGTGAAAAATTTCCTGACGGAAGATTATACGAAGCTCCTTTATTTACAGCAGCGCCATTCGCAGCTTTCCAGTGCATGGTACCATGAGATGTGGAGGGCGAAGAACCTATCAGTTCCATGATGTCGATCTCACCGCATGAAGGCCATCCAACGGTTGTTATATTACTTCCCAACATCCACAGCGCAGGCCAGATACCTTTTCCAATGGGAAGTTTTGCCCTGATATCTATTCTTCCAAACGTAAACGATTTTTTATTCTGTGTGGTCATGCGGCCGGAAGAATAATTGAAACCACCTACCGGCTCCTTGCGCGCTTCTATGATCAGGTTCCCATTTGACAAAAAAGTATTTTTCTTACTGTTGGTATAAAATTCCAGTTCGTTATTTCCCCAGCCTCCCGACCCATTACCTGTTTCCTGGTTCCATACATTCAGATCCAGTGTACTTCCATCAAATTCATCGTTCCAAACCAGTGTGTAGCCGGGATAGGACAGGGGCGTGGAGTAACCCGTATTGTTTGTAGGAAGATTTGATCCGTTTTCCGCAATGATGGTTCCCTTTGCAGAAAGTGCACCCAGCTGGCAGTTAATGGGGTTGCTTAATTTTACTGTAAACCAGGGATTGCTTTCCCTGATGTCAGTTGGAGAACCTTTTATCTGCACCTGGATCTGTCCTGAACTTTGATTGGCAGGAATGGTAACAGTGCCTGAGGCATCTGTATAATGTTCAGGTGCCGTTGCCGTACCTTCTTCTAAAGTATAATCAACTGATACAGGTACAGTGGTTGTTTTATTCAGCGCAAGCGTAAATCTCATTACACCATCAGCAGAGGTTCTTACCAGTGTGGCATCATCAATGGTCACTACAGGTACTACGGGTGCGGGCGCATCTCCGCCTTTCTTATCACATGAAAATAAAATACCGCAACCAACTGTCAGAATAAGAATTAATGATTTCTGCTTTAACATACGAACAGACTTTATCAACTGTATTAAATGATCCATAATACAGTGAAATGAATTACCCGTGTTGAATTAAAGCAAAGGGCATTGCTGCCCCCTGCTTTCTGCTTCAACGATTGCTACTATGTGAGAACAAAAGTTTTTCAAGGAATGATTTGATTCCCTTAAATCGCTTTAAGTTTTAAATACCATGCATTGCCGGTTTCTGTTCCCTGTACTCTTAAATACAGTGTTGTTGGTGTGATGGACAGGATCTCGTATTCTTTTAATACAGCTCCATATCCGATATAAGTATTATTTCCTCCCAGCTGTATGGCCGTTTTGGTAGATGGTGCAGCAGCTGAAATGCCTGAGCCGGAGGGAACAAATGAAAATGCTGATGTGCCGCCTGAATAAGTATAACATCCTTCATCGCCACCGGCTGGAATGCCTGGCAGGCCACCTGCAAGCGCTCCTGTTTTGGTGAATGCACCATCAGGACTTGCTACTGCCAGATTATAATTGCCAGTTGTTGCATCGTGGCTGAACGTAAATGTTGCTGTATAAAAGCAATTGCAGCAGGCTACTTTTTCATTGATAGCTGCAGACCACCACTCAGGTGAAGTTGAGCCGGAAGACCATGGGCCCACACCAAAATGTGCAGGTATGTCTTTATCCACTTTCCAGGTTTTTGAACCGGTTCCAACCAGGTTGGCAACTATGGTTGGATCAGGGGTAAAGTCACTTCTCACCTGGATATCTTTTGTTAATGTGGTTGCAGTAGCTCCCGGACCATAAGCAACTACCGTGATGCGGTAGGTGTTGGTTCCGATCTGGGTATATTTTCTTGTAACTGCACCTGTAGGCAGATGTTCCAGAGCAATACCATCACTGGCATTGTAATCGATCTTCCACGACAGTACATTTTTACCGGTTAGTGTAATGTTTACATCTCCTGAACCATCACCATCAGGATGTGTTCCATCCTGTCCAACGATTTCAGTGTTGATGGTTATGTCAGTGGGCGCCGTAAGAGGTGCCATGCTGTACTCTTTTTTCTTGCAGCTGCCAATCACCAGTATCATGGCAAGAACAAAAGAGCTGTATTTTAATAAACGTATCATCTTATAATATTTTAGTTGGTTAATCTGAAATTGTCAACATAAATAATTGCTCCATGTCCGCCAGGCACAGCGCCATCAGCTGCATCATTGAATCTTAATACCAGCTGGTTAAATGTGGCATTGGCAGGAATGGCGCCAATGGTTCCGAAATCAAATACCAGTTCCTCCCATGCGCCCGAAGTAGTAAACGCAGTCTTTAAAACTGCCACGCCATTTGGTACACTTCCTGATTCCAGCTCTACATTCAGTTTTGCGCCTATAAGAGCAGGGTCGGGGTTGTAAGCCAGCACTTTTATTTTCTTTCCATTGGCAAAATTGATAGGATTGTTCAGCGGGCTGTAGGTACCGCTCCACCATTCCCATCCGCGTGTGAACTTACCAACAGTTGCGCTTGTATTTAATCCTGATGGATCCGGATTGGCAACTTTGGCAAATTGTTGTCCGCCACCAAAGGTCCCGAAGAAATAATTTACAGAACCTTCTTCAAATGTTATTGGTAATTGGAAAGGATCTGTAATAATAACCGAAGTGATTTTTTCGGATGTTGCAGCGCCGCCGCTTAAAGCAACAACTTTCACATCATAGGTGCCTGCATTTGCATAATTATGAGACACCTCGCCACCTGTTGCCAGCGGGGTACCCGTTTCATTGGGAACATCACCAAAATAAACAAGGTAGGAAGCTGCATATAAAGCTTCTGCCTTCACTTTTAGCAGATGACCTTCTGTATTGGTTGTGACGTTCAGATTTTCAGGAGCCCTGTATGTTAACTGTAAAGGATAAGTGGCCGTGGATTCCTGACCTGAGATACTTTTTGAAATAATGGTCACCGTATAACTTCCTTCAGGATAAGCATGCGAAGTACTGTTACCTGGCATTACAACTGCTGAAGACCCGGCACCGGTACCATGGCCGTATTGCACCACAAAGGAAGAAGCACCTTCCCCGGTAGGTGTTATTTTTACGATTCCCGAATTATCGTTAGTGATATCAAAAATGGAATTGTTATTGGCAGAAGCCGCTCCATTAAGAAAGGAAAGATCATCATCTATCCCTTCTTTTTTCTCACACCCTGTAATGGCTGAGAACAAGGTGACCACGCTGCATATTAAAAATATTTTCTTCATTGATGGTAGTATTAATAGTTAGGATTCTGAACCAGTTTTGTTCCAAGTAATTCTCTTGCAGGTATAGGGAAAATTTCATTCTTGCCTGCAACAAATCCACGGCTTGCAAGTGCTGTTGCCGCATCGCCCCAGCGTACAAGGTCAAAGAAACGGTGACCTTCACCTGCAAGTTCCAGCCTGCGTTCAGTTTTGATGGCTGACATGGAAACCGGTACTGATGGCAGTCCAACCCTTGCACGTACGGCATCAAGTAATGCCTGTGCTCTTGCTCCTGTTCCACCTAATGCTTCTGCTTCCATTAAATAGGTATCTGCCAGGCGTATGATGTAGGAGTTTTGCTGGAAGTTCAATTCCATAGCGCCACCACCCGGACGGATATCGGCTGTAGTTGGAATGAATTTATTCAGGAAATAACCGGTGTTCATGTAACCTTCAATATAATCTGCATAACCTGCGGCCTTCAATGCTTTCATATCAAGAACAGTTTCGCTGAATCGCGGATCCGTTTTAATAAGGTCATAAAAGTCCTGGGTCCATGGATTAAAGCTCCAGCCTGATGGAATGTTCGGGGCGGGAGATCCGGCTGTTTTGGAATAACTTCTTGGTCCCACCATCTGGTTCACCGTATTGCCTTCGTCGGCACCTGAACCCCAGAAACCCCAGTCGGAATTGGCCTGGTTGGTATGAAGTACTTCAAGAATTGATTCAGAATGGAATTTATTGGTGAATACCCAGAGATCAGCAAAATTATCCAGCAGTTTATAACCATACTGGCTGGTTTGTCCAGGTGTTCCATTTACTTCGGCCAGCTGTGCTGCTGCAAGAGCATTTTTCCCTTCATAGAGGTAAACTTTTCCAAGCATAGCCTGGGCAGCACCTTTGGTGAACCTTCCTGCCTCGGTGGTAAGATCCAGGCTGGTAGGCAGATCGGCAATGGCTTCAGTAAGGTCCTTTTCAATTTGCGCATATATATCGGCGGGAGGCACCTGTGTTACTTCATACATATTGGCTGTAGTAAGCGGTTCCAGGATCAATGGAATGTTTTTGAACATCCTTACCAGGTTGAAATAATACACAGCACGAAGCGCTTTTGCTTCTGCTGTCATTCTTGATTTTACTGCCGCGCCCATTTCAATTTCGGGTAATCTTAACAGCAATAAATTAGATCTGAATATGCCCTGGTAATGATCGTTCCAGAAACTGGCAGGCATGATGTTGGCATTCAGGGTATAATTGGAAAAACCCTGGATACCTGCTCCATCTGAAGAGTTACCACCACCTGCATAGTTATCGTCGGAACCGGCATTCATCATGGTGATCATGTTTTCAAATCCACCGGAATTCTTGCGCAACACATCATAAGCCGATACCAGTGCTGCGTAGGCCTGTTCTTCGTTCTTGTAATAATTCTCAGAAAGGAACTGCCCTTCAGGCTGAATAGACACAAAATCTTTTTTGCAGGACGGCAGCATCATCAGCATAAGGCCGGCCAGCAACGTGATATTTATTTTAATATTTTTCATATTCCTTGATTGTTAAATTAGAATTGAAGTTGAATTCCGCCTAAGAATGAACGGGCCTGCGGGTACTGGCCTTTGTCTATGCCAAATA
>CBIHLW010000185.1:0-5875 GCA_966210755.1 uncultured bacterium | reverse complement strand
AGTGAATTAATTTTCCATATAGATGAATTGCTGCCTGGTTGCAGGGATTACACGAATTGCGGATCACGAAATACACGGGAGCATAACCAGGTTATTACGAATGGCTATGCTATCATGGGCGTTTACCTTCTCCTGACCGTTTCAGACGGATAGATTACTTTAAATTTATAGACAATGCAACCGGAATGCTATAGCGAGCGGGATCTGAAATTGATGTATGGGCAGGTTGCCAGGAATGACAATGATCTTTCCGGCATTATAGAGCAATATGGTTATCCGCCCGATTGGACCAGGCCCAATAGTTTTGAAACGCTGGTGTTGACCATATTGGAACAACAGGTTTCACTTGCTTCTGCTTATGCCGCGTATAAAAAATTAAAGGAAAGGGTCCCTTTCATTCCTGCAATGGTTTTAAAACTGAGCGATGAAGAATTAAAGAGTTGTTATGTAAGCCGGCAGAAAATAATTTATATCCGCCAGCTTGCAGATGCAATTGCATCAGATACCATTAACCTGAAAAAATTTGAAACCCAGCCTGACGATGCAGTTAGAACAGAATTGAAAAAATTAAAAGGCATCGGCGACTGGACCGTTGACATTTACCTGATCCATGCTTTACGCAGAAAGGATATCTTTCCCACGGGCGACCTTGCACTTGTCAACTCCATTAAAATGGTTTTGAAAAAAGAATCCATCAACAAAAAAGAATTGCTGAACATTTCAGAACAATGGAAGCCATACCGATCCTTTGCCACTATGTTGTTCTGGCATTATTACATCAGGAAAAAAGGGATCAGGATCCTGCATTGAGTTTTTAATCCTGCCTTTCATTTTAATGCATGCTTTTGAATCTGCTCATCACATATACAAACCCCCATCCACCCCTATCACCTGTCCGGTAACATAACTGCTCATATCAGAAGCCAGGAATAAACAAACATTTGCAATGTCTGCTGCGGTACCAAATTTACCAAGTGGAATTCCGGCTTTGTATTTATCTGCCTGCTCGCCTTCTTTTAAATAAGATGTCATATCGGTCTCCACAAAACCGGGTGCCACAGCATTGCAACGTACATTACGGCTACCCAGTTCCTTAGCTACTGATTTGGTAAAACCAATAACACCGGCCTTTGATGCCGCATAACTTGCCTGACCTGCATTTCCCATCAATCCAATTACAGAACTCATATTAATGATACTTCCAGCTTTTGCCTTCATCATTGGACGGATCACCTGTTTGGTCATATAAAAAACACTATTGAGGTTGATGCCTATCACATCTTCCCACTGATCCGGCGTCATCCTCAGCAACAAATTATCTTTTGAAATGCCTGCATTGTTAACGCAGATATCAACCGCGCCAAACTCCTTGACCACCTCATTTACAAAAGATTCACACTGTGAGAAATCGCCTGCATTGCTCCGGTAGGCTTTTGCTTTTACACCAAACGTAGCCAGTTTTTCCTGTAGTGCATTTGCTTTTTCAGCACTGCTTTCACTCACATAGGTAAAAGCAATAGAAGCGCCATGTTCGGCAAATTTTAATGCAACGCCTTCTCCAATTCCACGTGCAGCGCCTGTTACAATCGCAACTTTTCCTTCAAGTAATTTCATGAGTTGATTTTAGTAGTTATCAAAAGTAATTCATTCTACTTTTCCATAAAATGCAGGAAGCAGTATTATAAAAAAAGATGCGGTTGAAGATTAGAAAATGAGAAAGAAAATAATCATCGTTTCTGCTTGCTGCAAGTATCGGTCAACTGGATTAACCGGCCGGCGCAAACTGAAGTTGTTATCTGCCTTTTAAGAAAGCCTTCAATTCTTCCAGCAATTTCCGGTCGTTGCTAAGTCTTGGAACTTTATGTTGTCCGCCCAGCTTCCCTTTGCTGGCAAGCCAGTCCTTGAAAGTATTTTTCCTGATGCTGGTTACAATGGGCATCCCTAATGCAATATCATGGTATCGCTTGGCCTCATAATCGCTGTTGCTGGATTTAAGCGAGGCATCCAGTTCATAAATAAACTGGTTGAGGTCGTGCGGATCCTTTTCAAATTCAATTAACCATTCATGGGCACCATTTGCAGCATCTGAAAAATAAACAGGTGCTGCCGTATAATCATTTACTATAGCGCCTGTTTTTTCGGATGCCATGGCAATGGCTTTGTCTGTATTGTCAACGATCACTTCTTCGCCAAATGCATTGATATAATGTTTCAGCCTTCCCGAAACTTTAATTCGAAAGGGCCTCAATGAAGTAAATTGTATGGTATCGCCTATCAGGTAGCGCCAAAGTCCACCTTTAGTTGAAATTATCAATGCGTAATTCTTATCTATCTCCACTTCATCCAGCTGAATGGTTTTGGGATGTTCACTTCCATATTCATTGATGGGCATGAATTCATAGAAAATCCCATGATCGCACATCAGTAACATGCCATCTTCATGTACATCGTCCTGCGCGGCAAAAAAACCTTCCGAAGCATTATACATCTCAAGGTAATTGATGGGTGCACCTATCAGTTTCTCAAATTGTTGTTTGTATGGAACAAAGCTTACTCCTCCATGCATGTAAAGTTCAAGCCCGGGCCATACCTCCTTGATTGTTGATTTACCGGTGATCTCCAGTACCCTCTTCAATAAAACGATCAGCCAGGTAGGTACGCCGGCCATGGAGGTCACATTTTCATGGATGGTGGTTTGCGCAAGCTTTTCCAATTTACTTTCCCATTCGTCCATGAGAGCAATAGACAAATCAGGTGTTCTTAACCAGTTGGCCCAAAAAGGGGAGTTTTGTAATATAACCGCACTGAGGTCGCCATATTGTACTTCGGCATTCACACTATTGATCTGGTGGCTGCCACCGATCACCAAACCCTTTCCGGTTAATAATTCACTATTGGGATGTGCCGCATAATAAAAACTGAGTACATCCTTCGATGCGCGGTAATGATTTTCCTTGAGGCTTTCATCGCTAACAGGAATGAACTTGCTTTTGTCACCAGTAGTACCACTGCTTTTTGCAAACCAGGTTACAGGTGTGTTCCACAACAGATTTTCTTCTCCTTTCATCATCCTTTCAATAAATCCTTTAAGCGCTTCGTAATCAAAAATGGGAAGTCTTTTTTTGAAGTCATGAAGCGACTGAAGAGATGAAAAACGATGTTGCCGGCCAAATTCAGTGTATTGTCCTGCTGCTATAAGATCCTGCCATACTATGAACTGCGCCCGTACTGGATCATTCACCCACTGTTCGATAGACCAGATACGCATCCTGGCAAGGGTTGATATGGCAGGGCTAAGCAATTTCATTGTAACTGGCAAGATAGCGAGAATAGCTAAAGAAAATGGGCTAGGCAGAATGCTCGAGCTGGAATTTTTTGAAGGTATTTAAAAGGGCATCGATCCTGTTGATATCATCATAATCACCTTCCAGGTGTTTTTGAATTTCATTTTTAAATTCAGGGTCTTTTACCTGGTCTTTAAAAATTTTTATGGCATTGAGCAGTTCTGTTGATGTCTTTTCAAATTCTTCTTCATTAACTTTCTGTTCCAGGTCAACGGGAATCTGGTGTTCAACCGCCGTCACTAAATTTTCTGATCTTTCTTTATCAAAATACGCCTGCCTTGCAGATTCAAGGCTGCGTATAATATTCTCAATGCCCGGCGTAGTATGCAGGTCGTCGTACAGATAATCCTTTCTTTTTAGTTCGAAATTCCTGCCGAGGTAGAGTTTTTTTACCTGTTCATCGGCCGCAAGCTCTTCAGCAGTTCCGTGTTTATAGATCTTACCCTCTATGAGAAGGTATGCCCTGTCGCAAATAGACAGCGTTTCGGTAACATTATGATCTGTAATGAGGATGCCAATGTTTTTATATTTTAACCTGGCAACAATAGCCTGGATGTCTTCCACGGCAATTGGATCAATGCCGGCAAATGGTTCATCCAGCAAAATAAATTTTGGATCAACCGCAAGTGCCCTGGCTATCTCGGTACGTCTTCTTTCACCCCCACTCAGCACATCTCCATTGCTTTTTCTTACGTGTGTTAGCCTGAATTCGAGCAGTAGCGATTCAAGCCGTTCCTTCTGTTCCTTTTTAGTCAGGTCTGTCATTTCAAGTACTGCGGAAATATTATCCTCCACACTGAGCTTTCTGAAAACCGAGGCTTCCTGTGGCAGGTAACCAATTCCCATCTGTGCCCTTTTATACATGGGAAGCCTGGTAATATTCATGTCGTTCAGGTAAACTTCGCCTTCATCAGGCTTGATGAGCCCAACGGTCATATAGAAAGTGGTGGTTTTGCCGGCACCATTCGGCCCTAATAATCCTACAATCTCGCCCTGCTTCACTTCAATGGAAACATGGTTCACAACGGTTCTTGCCCGATACTTCTTAACCAGGTCTTTTGTATGTATAACTATGCTCAATTATTTCTTTTGGTAAAAATAACGGTAAACGGTTAGCCCCAATACTTTGAATAATGCTTTTGTATTTCGTTAACTGCATATTATGTTTGCACCCTGATGAAACTAATGTTCCATCCCGCCTGTAAAAAGATAATCAATACGGATGAAAGTCACCGATCACATAAAACCGAAAGAAGGATCTACGCCCGTTTCCTTTGAAATTTTGCCGCCATTAAAGGGTAAAGGGATCAATGCATTATGGGAACACCTCGATCCATTGATGGAATTCAAGCCATCCTTTATCAATGTTACCTATCACCGGAGCGAAAGCATGTTCAAAAAGAAACCCGATGGCACCTTTGATAAGGTTGAAGTCCGGAAGCGTCCGGGTACGGTTGGAATTTGCGCGGCCATCATGAACCGGTATAAGGTAGATGCCGTAGCCCACCTGATATGTGGCGGTTTCAGCAGGCAGGAAACGGAAGATGCCCTGATTGACCTGAACTTCCTTGGTGTTGATAACGTACTTGTATTAAGAGGTGATGCGCCCAGGAATGAAAGTGCATTTGAACCGGAGGCCGGCGGGCACCGTTATGCCATTGAACTTTTACGCCAGGTAACCAATATGAACAATGGAATATATCTGGAAGAAGACCTGAAGAATGCAGTTAAAACCAATTTTTGCATTGGGGTTGCCGGTTATCCTGAAAAACATTTTGAAGCTCCGAATATGCAGACAGACCTTGCTTATTTAAAAGCCAAGGTAGATGAAGGCGCAGAATATGTTACCACCCAAATGTTTTTTGACAACAATAAATATTTTGAATTTGTAAGGCACTGCCGCGAAGCAGGTATCAATGTTCCCATCGTACCGGGACTTAAGCCAATCAGTACTAAAAAACAGCTTTCTGTTATCCCCAGAACCTTTCATGTGGACATTCCTGAAGAATTATCAAGTGAAATATTAAAATGCAAAACTGATAAGGATGTGGAAGTGGTAGGAACGGAATGGTTACTGAAACAATCAAAGGAGCTTAAGGCCAAAGGAGTGCCCGGATTACATTATTATACCCTCGGCAAGCCCCACATGGTGAGCAATGTGGTGAAAGAGCTGTAGGAATATTGAACAAGGAACAAGAGTTGGTGATTTTTGATGGTTTATGTGAAGAGTTGTTTCATAATTAGTCATTCTTCCTACCTGGTGTTGATGAAATAAAAAAATGTCTGTCCCCATAGCCTACGGTTTCAACCGTGGGTTGGTGAAACCCAAACAACCGCCGCACAACCATTTTAATGGTTTACCAATGAACCATATTAGATCAAGGAGGAATCCGGGGCAAATGGTTGAAACCATTAATCCAGATCCGAAAAACCTATTTAACCCACGGTTAAAACCGTGGGCTATGGATGTGAAACTACCGGTGCAGCGCCAATCATGTTAAAATAATTTTTACAGGCCGCTACCGCACCAT
>CBIHLW010000184.1:0-5877 GCA_966210755.1 uncultured bacterium | reverse complement strand
GATGCAAAGCACACTGGCAATGAAATCCTGGTTTAATTTAAATCCTGCCAATGTCACTGCATTACTTAATGATTGTATGAATACAATCAGCAGTAAAATTGGAATATAGAACCATTTCATCGGGATCAAAACTAAAAAAGCCAGGGAACCCGATTCCTGATCCGGACAGGTTTTACTTCTGAATCCTTATGATCTTTGTCATATGCAGGTAAGATTGTTTCATTAGTTCCCCAGGCTTCAAAATAAAAAGCATGAATAATTGTTTTTGAAGGGAGGATGGTAGTTGGGAATTGCGTTTTTTAAACTCAGTTCTTAATAAAATCAAAATATTTACAATGATTAATACCTGAGCCATAATGAAGGAACAAATTTTGTGTCTCAAAGGATAACCGGATAAATGAATTGTGATGGATAAGTACCTTTCAAGTCTAGACCTTGAGACTTTAAAACTTTTATATGAGACCGAAACTGCACAATTGAGAACGGCTCTTATCAATGGGGCGTTATGGGAAGATGTTCAGTCTCAGAGAATAAGAGTAACCGAACTGGCTATTGCATTACATCAGAAAAGAACAGCCTCATCAAATCCTGCTGAAATATCCCTGCGCAATGAATCTGATCAGCCTTAAGTTTAAGAAGCACAGAACTGCAGCATTTCCAGTACGGTAGACTGAAGCGTTTGGAAATCCGGTGGTTTGGTAATCATCCTCGTATTAAATTTCTGGCAATACATCCTGTCCAGCTCGCTATTGGAAGTAGTGAACATCACTACAGGTAAAGCTTTCAGTTCTTTATCCTCTTTAATTATGGAAAGCGTTTTTTTCCCATCCAGGATAGGCATGTTAATATCCAGAATAACAAGACAGGGCAGTTTACCCTTAATTCTTGCCTTATTCAAATAATCGAGCGCTTCCCTGCCGTTTCTTACTTCCACCAATTCAAAATGCTGTCCATTCTTCATCAGAATTTCCCGCATCATGAGTAGGTCATCGGCATCATCGTCTGCCCAAAGAATGGTGTTTTTTTGCATAAGTTAGTTGATCTCAATAAAGAAGCAGGTCTGGTTGCGACCGTCGAAATATTCAGCAGAAGACAAATCTAAAAAAATAGAGGTCCAGGCCTTATTTACTTGGACAGGGAGGGTAATTCGTTCGGTAGAACGGTAGATTTTGAAGTTGAAAAATAAACTATTCATCCTCATCAAGAAACTCATCCAGTTCTCTTCTTTGTTTTTTGGTTGGACGGCCTATCTTGCTATGTCTTTTACCTGTATGAAAAGAAGCAGACTGGAAATTTGTTTTTTCTGATTCTTCAGCCGGAGTGAGGTCTATATAATGTTTGATGGATTCCGCATAAGCCACCCGGTTAGATAACAGCGCTGTTACCTTGATCACCCATTTCTTTGCTTCTGTTTTGATCTCGTATTCATCCCCGATACTTACATTTTTCGAAGCTTTCACACCCGTACCGTTTTGTTTTACCTTTCCGGAATCACAAGCCTCAGCAGCCTGGGTCCTGGTTTTAAATAACCGAATGGCCCATAAGTATTTATCCAGTCGTAATTTTTCTTTAGGTGGTATTTTAATCAAGGTTTTTTAACTTACCCGGGTGAAAGAATAATGCCATGAAGCTATAGTTATTTTTTTACAGGATTTACCCTTTTGATCTTATTCCGGCAGTTTATACAGTTCGTGTAAGACCTTTAATGTAACAGGGTTCATGTCTTTCTTGTTTTCCAGCTCATCAGGTTTTTTTAAGATGTGCGCCCGCAAATGATCTTTATCCATATCCTAAAATAATAAAAGCCGTCAAATTACTTTACGGCTTTTATTATAAATGTAGCTCCAGGCTTTTAGCCTATGATTTAGCATTTAGCATTTTCATTTTATCTATTGCTGGGCAAAAAACTTATGAAAAAACGGGATGGTCTCAATTCCTTTATAATAATTCTCCAGATTATATTTTTCATTGGGAGAATGCAGGTTATCATTATCAAGGCCAAATCCCATAAATACGATCTTAACGCCAAGTTCTTTTTCCAGGATAGAACAGATTGGGATACTTCCTCCACCTCTTACCGGTATGGGTGTTTTGCCAAAAGTAGTTTGCAGTGCTTTTGATGCCGCCTGGTAGCCCTTGCTGTCAATAGGTGTCATGTAAGGTTCCCCGCCATGATGTTCAAAAGCATGAACCGTAACTGAAGCCGGCGCTATTTTTTTAAAATGTTCAAGTAATATTTCTGTGATCTTCTTCGATGACTGGTTTGGCACCAGCCTGGCGGAGATCTTAGCTGTAGCTTTTGATGGTAAAACCGTTTTGGCCCCCTCTCCGGTATATCCTCCCCAGATGCCATTGATCTCAACAGTAGGGCGTATACCTGTTCTTTCATTGGTGGTATATCCTTTTTCTCCCCAGAGTTCTTTTACACCCAGTTCATCCCTGTATTCTTTTTCATCATAGGGTGCTTCTGCCATCAGTTCCCTTTCATTCGGCGTTGCTTCCACAACATCATCATAAAAACCTGGAATGGTGATGTGGTTATTTTCATCATGTATTGAAGCGATCATTTTGGAAAGAATGGTGATGGGATTGGCAACTGCTCCACCATAAGTACCACTGTGCAGGTCGCGGTTGGCACCCGTAACTTCTACTTCTATATACGAGAGGCCGCGTACACCAATATCCAGTGAAGGATTTTCCATGCTTAACAATGAACTGTCGCTGATAAGGATCACATCTGCTTTCAGCATTTCTTTATGTTTAGCAACAAACCCGGCCAGATTAGGTGAACCTACTTCTTCCTCGCCTTCAATCAGGAATTTGATATTGGTCTCAAGACTATTGGTTTTGGTCATGATCTCGAGCGCTTTTACATGCATGTAAAATTGCCCTTTGTCATCAGCACTACCCCTGGCATATACCTTTCCTTCTTTGATCACGGGTTCAAAGGGCCCGCTATGCCATAGTTCCAAAGGTTCCGGTGGCTGCACATCATAATGTCCATAAACCAATACGGTTGGCCTGGAAGGATCAATGATCTTTTCGCCATACACTACGGGATGTCCTGCAGTATCCATCACCTCGGCCTTATTACAACCAGATTCAAGCAAACGTTTTTTTACAAGCTCCGCACAGGTTCGCATATCATCTTTATGTTCCGACTTTGCGCTAACGGAAGGAATGCGTAGTAATTCAAGCATCTCATCAAGAAAACGTTGCTGGTTCTTATCCTGGTATTCTTTCCAAATTGTTGTCATATTTATTATTTAAGGTCTAAAGTTCAAATTTGAAGGTTCAAAGTTCATCTAAATCATTTCATGTTAACAAACTTATTCTTCCTTTTTTCTTTTAAGTGCAGATGCTTTAGTAAGCAATCCGGAACCAAACTGGTTCCTGATATGATCAACTGCTTTGAATAATTCAAGTTTTTCCATGGCATCATCAAATAAATTCATTTGAATGGTCATGGGTACAAGGTGACTGAATTTCACGCCCAGTAATCTTACTTTTTCCCCTTTCCTGTATAGTTTTTCAAAAAGGTATTTCACTTTTGCGATCAGTAAATTATCAAGTGCAGTATAATCGATCACTTCCTGCTTTGATACGGTTGTAAAATCTGCATATCTTAATTTAATGCTTACGCATCCGGTAAGTTTTTCTTCTTCCCTTAAACTATATGCAGTTTTTTCGGTTAGCCTTACCAGTTCACTGAAAAGAAAATTCATATCATCACCGTCCTCATGAAAAGTATTTTCATGTGATATGGATTTTTGCTCACTATAAGGTTCCACGGCAGAATGAGAAATTCCATGTGCTTTTTCCCATAGCTTCCTGCCCCATTTTCCAAACTTGTTCTCAAGTTGGTCAACCTGTGTATGTGCGATCTGTTCAATGGTGAATATTCCAAGATTATGAAGTTCTACCTGGGTTTGTTTTCCAACACCCGGGATTTTATCTACAGTTAGCGGCCAGAGGAAAGCCGTTTCTTTTCCGGGAGCTACTTCCAGATATCCATTTGGTTTTGCTTCATTGGTTGCCATTTTGCTCACCAGTTTACTGGTAGATAAACCATAAGATATAGGGAGCCCGGTTTCGTTTATGATCTTTTCTCTTAATTGACGGGTATATTCACGCACACCAAAAAATTTATCCATGCCTGTCAGATCGATATAGAATTCATCCACAGATGCTTTTTCATAAAGAGGAACAGAATCGGCAATAATCTGTGTTACCATCCTTGAATATTTGCTGTAATCATGATAACTGCCTTTCAGAAATAAGGCATGAGGACAAAGTTTTCGCGCAGTGATGGCAGGCATGGCGCTTTCTATGCCATATTTCCTGGCTTCATAACTGCAGGCAGCTACTATTCCCCGCTGGCCATCTCCGCCAACAATGATTGGTTTACCTTTGAGAGAAGGATCTTTTAATATTTCAACAGAAACAAAAAATGCATCCAGATCAAAATGTGCGATATGACGAACAGGTTCATCCACAATCAAACCTAAGTAAAAACCTGAGAATTAAGTCCATGGAAAATTGAGGACATGTGTAATATTTACCTCGTGATGGCCATATGACGTGATTGCTAAGGAGCACTGGCCTGGTCTGTATTTTGAATAATTAATACAAGCCTCAAAAACCATAAGATGAAAAAATTTAAAAGCGAAGAACTTATCGACCAGTTGGAACAGGATATCAGGCAGATCATTGCAGCCGCAGAACACTTAAAGACCGCCGATCCTATCAAATTGAATTATACTTCAAAAGAAGGCACATGGAGTGTTGCCCAGACACTGGAACATCTGAATTTATACAACAGGCATTATTTACCCATCATTGAAAAATCAATGGTACATATCACCAAAGATCTGAGTGCATGGTTTGTGCCTGGCTTCTGGGGAAATTATTTTACCAGGATGATCAGTCCAACCAATGTGTATGAGATAAAAAATAAAATGAAGACCGGCAAAGCATTCATTCCTTCCAAAGGTGAGAATGTAGATGCTGTGTTCAGTGAATTTCTTCAGCACCAGAATAAATACCTTCATATTCTTGAAGTGGCGAGGCGCAGGAACCTGAATAATATAAGGATCCCCGTTTCCATCAGCCGGTTTATCAGATTGAAGCTGGGCGACATACTGCGTTTCCTTGTAGCTCACCAGCAAAGACATATGATCCAGGCCAGGAATGCCCTGAAGGCAGTGGGCATCTCTACTGATAAATTTCCAGTAATCCTGGAGGCAGTGAAACTATAACCTGTTTTTTTTTGTTGTCGATCCTGACCATGGATTCCTGATGAAGCGGAATATAAGCTTCACGGCCATTGATCTCAATGCGGCATAACACCTGGTGGGGCTGTTCAATTACTTCGTTAATTATCCCCAGCACATTATTTTCTTCCACTACCTGGTATCCTAAAAGATTTACCGGTGATGACTTTGCAGATAATCTTTTGAATTCTGCTTCAGGAAGCCAGACCTCTTTCTGGGTTAGTTGGAGCGCCTGTTCCCTGTCGTTGATGCCTTCCAGTTTCAATACGGTCTCATCCTCGTTTTTTATCCGGGTACTTTCAATGAACCAGGGAATGAAACTTTGTTTTCCCTCCTCCGTAAAGATGGCCTTAACATCTTTGAGTGTTGACCTTTTACCAAGGTTGTGTTTTAAGATCAATTCACCCTTCAGTCCGAAAATAGCAACCAGTTTACCTGCTTTGAAATATTCTGTCATGGGAGGCAAAGGTGATGAAGAATTCCGAAACAGGATGTAGAATTACCAGTTTCGTGGGTTTGCTTCGCTGGTATCCTTCAATTCATTTCTGTATTTAGTATCCCATTCGCAATGTCGAATCTTCCGTGGCCATCCGCGGCCATCCCC
>CBIHLW010000183.1:0-5883 GCA_966210755.1 uncultured bacterium | reverse complement strand
TTTCGTATCCAGACTGGCCCTCAGGTTGGCTTTCTTGAAAATGTAAATGATAAGCGTGAAGGGACAGAAACGGGATTTTTTACCTCAGATGACTTTAAATCTGTGGATTTTTCCTGGAGTGCAGGGCTTGGCTATCTAACCTATTCCGGACTGGGTGTTGATGCCCGTTATAATTTTGGGTTAAATAATATTAATGACGCCGGAAGTGCGGTTAGGCGTAATAATGTGTTTCAGGTTGGTTTATTTTATATGCTGGACAATGCACATAAAGCAAAGTCGCGTTAACCGTTGATTATCATTTCCAAAAAATTAAAGTGCCGCATTTTGCGGCCTTTTATTTGTTATTACCTCCCCAAACAAAAGTTAACGTATGAAAAAGATCAGTTTGTTTGCATTAGCAGTATCCATGAGCCTGGCCATGTTTGCACAAGAAAATGTGAACCGGAGCCCGATGCCGGTGAAGACCTATTTCGGAATTAAGGGAGGTGTGAACCTGGCGAAACTAAGGCCAAGTGATTATGCAGCCAATGAACCCAGTACAAATCTTAAAACATCTGCACACGCAGGATTCCTGGTTCGTATTCCTTTGAGCACTAATGGTGGTTTTGCAGTTCAGCCGGAATTGTTGTACAACCGTCAGGGAAGTAAAATGAAAACTACAACTACAGTTGGTACCGTTACTACAACAAACACCTATGAGCAGGACCTCGGATACGTTTCTGTTCCGGTGATGTTGCAATGGAAGAGCGCAGGTGGTTTCTATCTCGAAACTGGTCCGCAGGCTGGATTTTTAATTGCAGCCCAGCAGGAAGGTCCCGGTACTGACAGCGAAACAGAAAACAAAGATGAGATGGAAAAATTTGATTTTTCCTGGGGTGCCGGTTTAGGTTATATGTCACGTATGGGTCTTGGACTTGGTGCACGTTATAATCATGGCTTCACTAATGTAATGGAAGAAACGTCTACAAGCGGTGATGCCCGGTTAAGAAATTCAGTTGTACAAATTGGATTGACCTGGTTGATCGGAGCGAACAAGTAATTTTAAAATTCTTCATTTAATGGCCGGTTCAGATTGGACCGGCTTTTTTTATGTGTGAGCAGGGTCGGATAACTTGGTGAAATGGGCCTTGTCATAAACATCAGGTATAATCATGGCTTACGAATATCATCAAGCCAACAACATCAAACTCTGATACTAAAATGTATAATTCCGTTGTGAAGTTTGAATTATCCTATCTTTTAGGAAATTAAATTAAAATGAAGCCAGGGGCATTTAGCGGATAGCTTTCTTTACAAACTAATAGAGTAAAAGTTTAATCAGGAATGCAAAACAGAAAAACTAGTATCAACTGCAGGCCCTTGACCAATAGCCATTGGACTTTTCTCCTCCTTTAACCTCTTAGTCTTACTTTTATAAAAATTTCTCCTTGAAATCTGTATTGAACCAACAACAAATTGCACTTACTATAAAAAGACTGGCTAATCAGGTACTTGAAAATAATGTTGATCTTGAAAATACGGTACTGGTAGGCATTCAGCCCCGTGGCATCTTTCTTTCGGAAAGGATCATTAAGGAATTGAAAGAAGAAATTGATCCTTCAGCGATTCAATATGGTAAACTGGACATCACTTTTTACCGGGATGATATTCACAGAGAACTGCATGTACCCAATCAGACCGATATCAAGTTTTCAATGGAAGGGAAAAAAGTGGTATTGATCGATGATGTATTATATACCGGCCGTACCATTCGGGCAGCCCTGGATGCTTTGATGGATTTTGGCAGACCGGCTAAAGTGGAACTTATGGTTTTAATAGATCGCAGGTACAGCCGGCAATTGCCTATACAACCTGATTATACAGGTAAATCAATTGATTCCATCCTTACCCAGAAAGTAAAAGTATTCTGGCAGGAGAGAGATGGTAAGGACGAAGTGGTACTTATATGAGGTTTGAGCTGAGAACTGTGAGTAAGGCCTTATAATTAAATACAATATTGTATTTGGGACACTGATCCAAAAAATAAATTTCATATTTAGGTGGCCAGCTCGAAGCTCCAGGCTAACAGCTCGTAACCTTTTCCCTTAACTTTGATTTTTAATGAGACTTTCTACCCGACACCTTCTTGGTATAAAAGATCTTACTGCTGCCGACATTTCGCTCATCCTGGACACCGCCAGGGAATTCAAAGAAGTTTTACAAAGGCCAATCAAAAAAGTACCATCTCTCAGGGATGTTACGGTGGTAAATTTGTTTTATGAGAACTCCACCCGCACCAGGATATCTTTTGAGCTGGCTGAAAAAAGACTGTCGGCAGACACCGTCAATTTCAGCGCATCAGGGTCTTCCGTTTCAAAAGGGGAAACCCTGTTGGATACGGTGAATAACATCCTTTCCATGAAAGTTGATATGGTGGTGATGAGACACAGTGCCAGTGGAGCTCCCCATTTTCTTGCCCGGCACATACCTGCCGCCATCATCAATGCGGGAGATGGCATCAATGAACATCCTACGCAGGCATTGCTTGATGCACTTTCCATTATCGAAAAATTCAAAACACTTGAAGGCATCAGGGTGGCGATCATTGGTGATATTATGCATAGCCGGGTTGCCCAGAGTAATATTCACCTGCTAACCAAAATGGGAGCGGAAGTTATTGTTTGCGGTCCGCCAACCTTAATTCCTAAATACATGGAGCAGGCCTTTAATGTAAAAGTTGAATACGATCTGAGGAAGGCCCTTGAATGGTGCGATGTGGCTAACGTATTAAGAATACAACTTGAAAGACAAAACCAGGTATTGTTTTCTTCACTGCGGGAATACAGTCTGGTATATGGTATCAACAGGAAACTTCTTGACAGCCTTTCCAAACCCGTAACCATCATGCATCCCGGCCCCATTAACAGGGGGGTAGAGCTGGATAGCGACGTTGCGGACAGTGACCAGTCAATCATTTTGCAGCAGGTGGAAAATGGTGTAGCAGTGAGAATGTCTGTATTGTATTTACTGGCGGGAGACAGAAATTCTTCCTAAATTATAAACCACAATCCTCATTAATGCGTATTGCTTTATTTCCAGGCACTTTCGATCCGGTTACTTTTGGTCATATAGATATTATTGAAAGGTCCCTGGCTTTGTTCGATAAATTATACATTGGCATTGGCATCAATTCCAATAAAGCACCCATGTATTCGGAATCTGTCAGGAAAAACTGGCTTGGGGAAATCTTCAAAAATGAATCAAAGATTGAAACGGTGATCTATGAAGGACTTACTGTAAACTGTTGCAGGAAGGTAAATGCCAGATATATACTCCGGGGTATCAGGTATGTAAATGATTTCGAATACGAAAAAGCCATCGCCGATATGAACAGAAGCCTTGACGAGGAAATAGAAACAGTATTTCTTACCTGTCTTCCAAAATTTACCTCAGTGGCATCAACGCTGGTTCGGGATGTGATCAGAAATGGGGGCGATGTATCTCAATTTGTTCCTGATGTGGTGTTGAAAACCATAAGGCAGGAAGCTGCCATAAAGCCTGCTTAAAGATTTTTTGTTTCATGTAATTCTTTTACCCCGGCATTCAATACATCCGCTATGGAAGCATGGGTGTTTTCCATATATGCCGTTAATTGATTGATTGAAACCCATTCGCATTTATCTATATCCTCCTCCAGTTGCGGGATAAATGATTTTTGTTTGGGCGCCTTAAATAAATACCAGTGTGATTCTTTCAATATATGTTTTCCAAATTCATGATAGGTATGATAAGTAACCATTAGTGGTTTCTCAAGTTTCAATTCCTGTATCCCTGTTTCTTCTTTGATCTCGCGTTCGGCACAGGCAGCCAGTTCTTCTTTTTCATCAAGTTTTCCTTTGGGCAGATCCCATTTTCCGCGGCGGTGGATCAATAGTATTTCGTTCTTTCCGGTATGAACCAGTCCGCCTGCTGCTACTATAAGTACCAGCTTCTTTTTAAAAGCCTTTAATACGGCATCAGGATCCTGGTGCAGGAAAATTCCGGTTCGGATCTGCGGCGCCTCCATTTCATGGATCATCGCTTTTATTGAATGTAAGTTCAGTTCATCAATAAAAACAGTCTCCTCATGATGTTGTAATTCTTCCAGTTCCTGATTGATTTCCTTTGCCAGGAAAAGCGGTTTATTATTAAAATAGATCTTATACATGATGAAATCAATGATCAGCGAAGTTAATTGTCAACAGCCATTCACTTTTACCCAATAGCATTCTTCTTTACCTTCGCCCATATGACAGATGCATTAGTAACAGCGGAAAAATTATTGCAGGCAGAGGCGGTCCGTTTAAGCCCTGACCAGCCGTTTACCTGGGCCAGCGGATGGAAAAGCCCTATCTATTGCGATAACAGGAAGATACTTTCACAACCATATATAAGAGATTATATCAAGAGTGAATTATGTAATGTTGTATTTGAGCAATTTGGAGATGCTGATCTTATAGCCGGCGTGGCCACCGCCGGTATTGCCTGGGGTGCAATGGTAGCCGACCAGCTTAAACTGCCTTTTATTTATGTAAGACCTAAACCCAAAGAACATGGACTGGGCAACCAGATAGAAGGTCATTTTGAAAAGGGCCGGAAAACCCTGGTTATAGAAGACCTCATTTCTACAGGGAAAAGCAGCCTGCAGGTAGTGGATGTATTAAGAAAAAACGAACTTGAGATCACCGGCATGGTGTCTATTTTTAATTACCAGTTTGAACTTGCGCAAAAGGCTTTTGCAGACGCCGGGGTATCTTATATTTCATTAACAAATTATCCAAGTCTGCTTACACTGGCTGGCCGCAAAGGAATGATAAGGCCCCAGGACGAGGAAGTTTTGTTAAAATGGCGGTCTGACCCTGAAAACTGGAAAGGACTTTCTTAAATTAGATTCAAATTAACCTCATGAAGAAACTATTATCGGCCGCTTTGATCGTATGTTTTTCACTTGCTGCCTCTGCGCAAACCAAACCCATACAAACCGTTAAGATCAATACGCCTACAGTGCAGTGTAATATGTGCAAGAAGAAAATAGAGGAGGTATTGAAGCGTTATGATGGGATCATGACCGTGAACGTAAACGTCAGAAAAAAGGAAACTACAGTAAAGTACATAACCGACAGGGCAAATGAAGAGATCATCAAGGCTGGTATTGCCAATGCAGGCTATGATGCAAATGAAATTGCAGCCAATCCGGATGTGTACAAAACCCTCCCGGTTTGTTGTAAAAAGCCCGAGGAAAAGAAGAAGGATTAAACAATAATTCAATAATGATAAGCCCTGCCATGTGCGGGGCTTTATTGTTTATAAAATTCGCTAAGGCCATGGCTTCCTTCATAATCAAAGTCCTTGTTTACAAAAATACCAGCTTTACCCACCCTGGCTGTACCATCTGCTTTTATAAAAACTTTTCTTTCTCCGATATTCCTCAGGTCAAGCTTCAGCGCTGTGCCTAAAGAAATCTTTCCAGAAAGAGGAATGGAAAAATCAGCTTTCCTGTTCACATAGATAAGACCTGGAAAGATACCGGAAAAAGGAAAGCTGAATTTGCCAAGGAAAACTGAATCCATATAGATATCAGCAACTGCATCTTTGACAGTTACCCCAAAATTATTTGGATTAAAAAAACTGACGTTGAATGCCACCGTCACTTCCTGTAAGCCAACATTCTTCACCCTGAATTGTTCCACCTTCCTGAATTCAGGGTTTTTTATGTTGGAGCAGGAGGCAAGGAAAAGCAGGAACAAGACCGGCACTACCAGGTAAAATTTCATGAGTTTATTTATACAAATATTATGCTTTCTTCCAAAAGCAAAAATAAAATGATGAAAATAAGTGCTAAAATATTTGGTATATCCTTTACGA
>CBIHLW010000182.1:0-5895 GCA_966210755.1 uncultured bacterium | reverse complement strand
ATTTTTTATTTTATGTTCCTGATATAATTCGATACATCTATTAAAGGGGCGATCCAGATGTCTTCCTTATTTAATTGTAAATAAGAAATTAATTCATTGTGCGCCTCCGGAGAATCATTCAGGCTGTGTTCTCCGCCTACCCCATGAAAAAGGAATACAAGCAATTTTTTATCCCGGACGGCTTTTTTTACCAGCGCTATTAATTGCTCTCCTGTTTCTCCATTAACCATGTATGCAGGTATGTTGAACAGTTCAACATTACCTGGTGAAAGCATTTCCGAACGGACCGCTCTTGCTGCAATAAAGGAATGCCTGGATGCATCCAGGTAAAAACTATCTTTTATATGCGTATCGTTGCAGGGGAAGGCAAATGTTCTTTCCTGTTTGCCATCAATGGAATACAATAAATTATTCATGGCAAGAATTTCATCCGTAATCCTTTTGATGGAATATTTGCTAAGGTCATAATCCGGATTCACCCACGACCTTCCGGGCAAATTGCCAAGGCAGGGATGAAACATGGTATGGTTGCCCAGCTCATGTCCGTTTGCCGCCGCGGACCTCCATCCTGTAATTTGCGCACGAAGCCCTCCGAAGTAATCTGAAATATAAAATGTGCCTTTTATTCCTGCGGCATTCAGTGTGGGAATGGCATTGGTAAGATGAACATTCAAAGCGTCATCATAGGTAAGTACAACCGCTGCTTTTTTATTGTTCCAGGGACGTTCAGGGTCCTGAATTCCTGAAATGATGTTTGCTTCAAAAGGGCTTGCAGGTAATCCTTCCCTGTTATAAAGATTAGCTCCTTCCGGATTATCAGCCATTGCATACCGGATATACTTTGGATCAGGAATGTTTTCATTCCACACAATTATTTTATTTCCATCAATCCTTGTTTTTGCAGGTTGAAATTTTTTATCTGCCGAAGCAATAAAGAACCAGTTTGGATCTTTATTGTCTTTTGTGATCAAACCGCCATCTGCATGCTCAAAACTGAGAATTATTTTATGATGATCCCGATTGGCCGATTTAAAAGCCGGTCCTGAAGCAACCAGGTTTTTTTCATTATAAATTATTTTACGGGCAGCTAAAGCAAGCCTCTTGCCCACATCTTTTTTATTGCCGGGATGAATGTCATTCCACTCACCCAGATCAACCGTTACTGCCATGGCTGTATTGGGAAGCCTGACCTTTCTTTGTTCCTCTCTTAATGTGGCCCATGCGCTGTGCCTGGAATGAAGATCAACGTCTCCAAAGTTGGGCAGCTGAACAAATAAAAATGGGAGGTTGGTTCTCCATTGTTTTCTCCAGTTTTGTATCAGGGCTTTTAATAAATTGCCATAGGCATTAGCGTTATGTGTATTGCTTTCACCCTGGTACCATAAAATACCACGCACTGAAAAATTAGTGAGGGGTGCTATCATTGAATTAAATAAAGCAGCTGGCTGGTTTTGAATTGATATTCCATTTTGCCAGGCCATATCTTCTTCAAAAACATCGCCTGGCTTATACAGCCACTCTCCCCTGAGATCTACAGTATCATTCTGAATGGCCAGGTAATAGGGTTTGTCAGGTACAAAACCGCCTTTGCCATTATAATTGGTGATCCTGATGGTGATGATGTTTTTTCCCTGGACTAAAATCCCCGGATCAATATCATATCTGCGTTGCGGATACTGATAGGTGGTTTGACCAACCAGTATTCCATTTACATAAACCCTGTCGGCATCAACTATCCTGCCGAGGGAAAGCCTTGATTTGGTGGTTGAAAATGCTGCAGGCAGGTCAATTACTTTCCTGAACCATACTATTCCATCCAGGTTTTTTAGTCCCTGGTCTTCCCAGTAACCGGGAAGCCAGAATGTTTTCCAGTCAACAGGCCTGTAGCTCTTATCAAACCATGGAATGTTTTCTTTTATCCCAGCATCTTCTTCGGGAGGACGTGCATCATTCTTTTTCATGGCCTGTCTCACCAGGTTATTTACATAAGAGCTGTCTTTGTTTTTTTGGAGAACCTGATAGGCATCCGGAAACATTTTCACCGCTTCTTCACTCATCCATGCTTCAATAGGACTGCCACCCACACTTGCATTGATCAGTCCAATGGGTACCCTATATTTTTCATGAATTTCTCTTGCAAAAAAATAGGCCACTGCTGAAAATTGTAATACATCATTGCCTCTGGCCGGCTTCCAGCCTGCCGGTTGAATATCTTCATCCGGTGCTGACAGATCAGGGATATTGGAAACTGTGAAATGCCGGATCATGGGATAGTCTGCATTTTGAATGTCCTGCTTATACCTATCCTTGTGCAATTGCAATGTGTGCACCATATTGGATTGGCCGGAACAAATAAATACATCACCTATCAAAATTTCTTTCAGGGTAATATCATTGATGTACATGGTATAAGGACCACCGGCCTTCATGGGAGGCAGCTTCACTAACCATTTCCCATCTTTTGCTGTTTTTGTTTTCCAGGTTTTTTGATTGAACCTGACATTCACCGGCTCTCCGGGTGCTGCCCATCCCCACAACCTTATGGTATCGTTTCTCTGAAGCACCATACTGTCACGGATCAGGGAAGGCAGTTTCACCTGGGCGTGTAGCTGTTGCACCCACAGGCTGATAATCAAAAAATATATTGACCTGTGTATGTTCATTGATCTTTTTTTATTTCAGGTGCACCGAGGCTGGAAGGTTTTAGCCCACCAAAATCAACCACCAGTTTTTGAAGTATAATGGCAGGTGAAATCATCCAGTATTTCAAAACATGTTTTCCCGGTTTCTTGATCAGGTGCTCCGATTTTTTAATAATGATATTATTAGCAACCCAGTTATTCCATATTCCTGTTTGATCATCTTTATTTAAGGAAATGATCACCGGCTTTTCCTGATCTATTGAAACAGCAAATTGAAGTCCTTCATTATGGTGAAAGTTAAGTGTGGGAGAGAAGTACAATTGAACATCTGCCCTGCCGGAACTGTTACTATAAAATTCATATTGAAGATGCGGACCCGAGCCGGAAAGAATGGAATGGGATGTTACAGGAAAACTTGTTACCCCGTCGCCGGTTTTACCAATGCCCGGTATCTTCTTCCACTTTATATGTTTTCCATTGATTGCTTTTGACCAATTGGCCGCTTCCATGGATACGGTCCCGGCAAGTTCATAAAAAACATTTCCTTTTGCTGACGGAGGTATGAGCAGCCGGGCTCCCAGTGAAGCTGTATCCTCAGCTGGATAATAATTTTTATGATCTTTGATATACTTCAGGTCAGGCATTTTGTTGAACGGTGGCTGCTGCCAGTAGGTATAACCGATATGCGTCTGGCTCATCATATGATTCCATTTGCCATTGGCCATTGTGTGGTATTCAACAGTGATGAGCGAGTCCTGCAGATAATGGTGTTTCACTAATTCGGCAAAATCATTAGTCCTTATATCCTTCCTTGCTGCATAAAAATGATTCCATGCAACATAAACATACATTTCATGCAGGTTGGCAAATGCTTTAACAGGATGCAATACCAGCTGGTAATAAGCATCTCTATATTCGGGGGAAAGCACTTCATTTATTTTTTCAGTCCTGGTTCTCAGGTCAGTCCATTCATTCAATACCCGGTAAGCTTCATCATAATGAAGTAAATGGTAGGTGCCGGCATCAAGCAATTCCGGTTTTCGTCTGGCGCTTAGCTGGGAATAAGTTTTCAATATCTTCCCGATCTCTGTTGCCATTTCTTTTCCGAATTGTTGTAGAGCCCAATGAGCAAAATAGCTGTCAATATTATCTTCATTCCATCTTTCAGGGTTCCATGCAAAGTCCAGAAAGAATGAAGTTGGCAACTCCATTGGTTTGATATCTCCCACATTCACGATCCAGATCCTGTCCGCACCATACCGGTAAGCCAGGTTCATTTGTTCCCAAACCCTTGCAAGGTTATTGGTGTTGATCCATTTATAATTTCTGGGTCCGCCTACATAATCAAAATGATAATAGATACCATAGCCTCCCTTTCTTTTTGGTTCATTTAAGTTGGGCAGTTTGCGGATATTGCCCCAGTTGTCATCACATAATAAAAGTGTAACATCATCGGGCACACGCATGCCTTTATCATAATAATCCTGTACTTCTTTATATAAAGCCCACAACTGTGGGGTTTCATTTGCAGGTTTGCCCGTTACTTCAGCAATGATCTCTCTTTGATCTTTTACAATTCGTTCAAGCAATGCAGTAGCTGTTTCCCTGCTCATGGGTTCATCACCATCGCCACGCATGCCGATGCTTACAATCTTTTCGTTGGTGGCCCGTTGCATTCCTGTTCGCCAGAATTCCCGGAGGTTTAGTTTGTTGCTATCGTAATTCCATTTGCCATTGCCATATCTTCTCCACTCATCATGGGCACGCATCAAAGGTTCGTGGTGTGAGGTACCTATGACAATACCATAATGATCCGCAGTTTTAATATTCAGCGGATCATCATCATAGAATGCATTACCCCACATGGCAGGCCAGAGGTAATTTGATTTCAGGCGGAGCATCAGCTCAAAAACCTTTGCATAGAACTTATGATTGAAGCCACCGAATTTTTCACGGCTCCAGTTGCTGAGCGCAGGCGCTTCATCATTTATGAAGATGCCGCGGTATTTCACTTTAGGAGCGTCTGTTATTTCTTTAAGAGAATGGAAGTAGATCTCTTTTTTCTTTTTTACCGGTACATCCGCCCACCAGTACCATGGCGAAACGCCCATTTGCCTGGAAAGTTCAAACAAGCCGAACGCAGTTCCCCTCCGGTCACTGCCTGTTATCACCAGGGCTTTGTCTACTCCGGTAAATGGCGTGTTAACTAACTGAATGCTGTAGGCTTCCCATTTATTCCTGATCCCGTCAGGGTTTATTTTTTTTGACTGTATCAGTTGTCTTATCCATTTGGAATCCAGGGTTCCGACCAGGATGATATTGGAAGAACCAGGTGCAGTTGAAAGGGATGGTTTGCGGCCCGTTACCATTTCAATGTCTTTTTGAAAAAGTTCAGCTGATATTCTGATCAAAGAATCTTCCTGTGCATCATAAATGATCTGCACAAGCGTTGTCTCGCTGGCAATAGGGAAGGAGGCAGGTGATTTTATACCGGTAATAAAGTTTTGCGCCTGCAGGCTGAGTTGCAGAAGCAGGAAGATCATCAGTAATATGTTGTGATTACGATTCATTTACATTGTCCCTGATTATGCTAAGAGGAAAAAGAGTGAAAAGAGGAAAGGAGGAAAGGAGGGTTAAAGCACCTTCACTATTTCTCATTTATCCATGAATCAATCTCTTTATCCTCTTTCCCCTCTTTTAACCTCTTAGCCCTCTTTTAACCTCTTAGCCCCTCTTTTAACCTCCTAGCCTAGAACCCAATCGAATTCCCCCCGTCAACCGGCAGTACGGTTCCGGTGATATACGCCGATGCTTCAGATGCAAAAAACAGCGCTGCATCAGCCACGTCGGATGGTTTACCCAAATAACCCATTGGTGTTCTTCCCAGCGCTTTTGATTTTCTACCGGGATCTGAATCAAGGGCCTGTGCAGACATGGCTGTAGCTATAAAACCGGGTGCGATACAATTGATGCGTATCCCTTTTGGTGACAGTTCGCTGGCCATGGCCCTTGTCATTCCTTCAATGGCAGACTTGGAAGCTGTATAGGCAATTACTTTAGGAATGCCATATTGAGATGCCATGCTGCTGATGTTAATGATGCTTCCTTTTGTATCTTTTTCTAACATGCATTTTACCACCTCCCTTGACAATGAGAAAATGGCTGTTACATTGGTCAGCATTATTTTCTGAAACTCTTCATCCGTTACCTCAGTGAAATCTTTTTTCATATTGATGCCTGCATTGTTAACCAG
>CBIHLW010000181.1:0-5912 GCA_966210755.1 uncultured bacterium | reverse complement strand
TTTGTGAAGTTGACTGTTTTGATGGTAGTTTCATCAATGGCGTCATGCCTGATAGAATCTTTAGATGCAGAAGGTGCCGCATTTATTTTATCCTTCAATAATATATCAAGGTCATAAGGATCGAACTGAGGAGTGCTGATTGTTTTGCTGATCCCCGCATACATGGGAAGTTGCAGTCCTGCACCCCTTGGCATCAGTTTGCCAAGGTCAAGATTGGTACTCAGGTCATATTGAAGATAATCTTCCTTACTTCTTTCATTTACTCTTTGTTCAAGTGTACCAAAACCTACACTCCTGTAACTTCCGCTGGCCGTAAATGTTCCCAGGTCAGCAAGGCGGAAATCCAGTCTGCCCAGTGCGGCCCATCCTCCTTTTTCATTCAATTTCGATAAGCGCAATTCATTGAACCATAATTCCGCATCTACAACAGGAGCATTGGCATTTTCCACACCCATGAAAATTGCACGCACTTCTCCAAGATTGGGATTACCATAAATTCCATAGATCTTTCCATCAGGATCTACCTGGCTGAAAAATGCACCACCACCCTGGCCTCCGCTATTCCTGTCAATTTTTAGCCTGATCAGTCTTTGCAGGTCAAAATCAAGATTATTCATTTCAGGCCAGATCACGAGCGAATCTCTGGCGCCATGTGGTGTGATCTTTAGCGGTATCCTGATCTCATAATAATTGTTCACGAAATCATTACCGATACGGATCACTGCATTAAGATCACCATCATTGATATCCGTTCCAGGCCTGTTTGATGATTCTGCGTGTATGAACATTGACATCTGCCCATACATCCTCAGGTCATAATTCAGTGTTTTAAAAACGCCTCTTGATTCAGACTTGGGAAGATCCGTAACCTTCATGCTCAGGGCCTGCTCATTCAATAATAACTGCACGTTATTATTACTGAGTTGTGTCTGGCGTTCCACTCCCGGAGGCTGCACATATATAATAGGATCGCGCTGGTCATTTTCTTCAATGTTCACTGCAAGCACATCTACTTTTACCGGATCGTTGGCAGGTAATGGAGTGAGCACACCATTATTATTGGTTTCATAAGTAAACTTTCTCCACTGGTTTCTTACCAGTTCCAGTTTACCAAAACGCAATACAGCCGTATCCTCGAAATTGGTAAGGAACATCCTGATAAAACGGATAGATTTAAAATCCGGAATGTTGCCCACTTTCGCCTGGTAATTTTTTACAGGTATGCGGAACAGGTACCATTTTTCATTCCTGCGCGAACCATTGGCCAGTGTAACCAGCACATCTCTTTCATCTGTAATAAGAGGGTGTGAATTCACACTCATGTTAGGCCTGAGTTCAACCCTGTACTGAAAATATTCTTCCACCTCATTCATGGTGTTGTCCCTGTTCAGTTCTTCCTGGTCGGGATATAAGGTAAAGGCGTTGGAGAATTGATCACTCTCATTGGCAACCGGGGAATTGCCATGGGGATTTGAAAACCGCTTGTAACGTTCAAGGATGCCACTGGTGTCTGAAAAGGAACCATCCCTGTAACCCTTGAAATTATCATTGGCCGGATCAGCAAGCACCTGCTGGTATACGGTTGAACCGGTTCCAAAGATCAATTGCATCTGGTCGAGGTAAGGCTGGAATTTCCTTCTTTCAGCAGAGTCCATCAATCCATCATAACCTACATCCTGGAACTGCCTGTCGTTGGGATCATTACTGAATGCATTGGTAACCTGAATCGGATTACGTGGTACCTGGCCCCAGTTCGACTGGTCTACAGGAATATTTGGATTGCTTGGTGCAGGCAAACCGTTTTCATATAAACGCTTTCCATCTTTCAATACATCTTCTGAAATATTACCAAGGTTGAAATACAATTCACCACCGGGACTATTGGGTTTGAAAATAAACGGATCCTGCAACCAGAATTCAATGAATTCAATATTGCTGGTTTCAAAATCCGTCTGGTCAATATTGCGCATCAGTCCACCCCATGACCTGGTGGGTTGAAGTAATTGTCCATTACCTGTATTCAGATCATTTGTTCTGAAATTATAGGGACCTCTTTCCCTGGGATAATAAGCAAGGTCAAATGTGGTGAGGATAGCCTGTCCGATATCGAGTGACCTTCTTGGAAAAATTTCAGATTGAAATACCTGGCGTGTTTCGGGTTTGATCAGCTCTTCCAGGTGATTCCTTAAAGGATTATTCGGATTTCTTCTTTCCTGTAACTGTTGTTCAATATTATACCACGATAACCGTGCGCGGTTAAAGCCACTTTGCAGATTATCATGAAGACTGGCTTCGGGAAAAAGAATCGGTCCATTTCCTGTTGCACCACCGGGAGCATTTTGAGGAACTGATGCCAGCGTCCAGCTGGTCAGTGGAAAACGAAGGTCCACACTACTTCTTGCTCCTTCAAAATCATCAAGAAAAACGGCAGCCTGGTCGCCTTTGCCAATTTGTTTTGCATGGCCCGGATCAAGAACGGCGGCTTCACCATAAGCTGTAATGGACGACATGGCCTTCGTGGAATAGAAAGGCAGTTTATCCAGCCATTTGGTAATCCGCGGAACGTCGTTCCGGTAATCAAAATCAATTCCATACATGGTGTTGCGAATGGGATCTTCGCCATAACCCTGCTTGGTGAAAAATGGTCTTTCACCTAATCTTACCACCGTTGCTCCTAATGTAAGTTTGCGGCTGGCAATATAATCCATGCGGAAGGCCATGAAATTTCTTTGTTGCAGACCAAAGGTTGCATTGTTCTCAAATCCCACCTGCACGGGAATACCGGACTGAATGATGTGCGGATTGATCACTCTTAAAGTTCCAAGATCATAATTGATCTCGTAGTCTATATTTTCCTGCAATATTTGTCCGCCTGCCGTTACGGTAACAGATCCTCTGGGTATATTGAACCCTAACTGATAATCCTGGTTACTTGTTGATTTGGAACGGCCAACCAGTTTATACCGGTTCAGGTTGGCATAGTTCTGTGCAATGGCCTTGATGGTATCGTAAAGAGGATAATAAATGATCTCTTTTCTGTCGGTATCTTTTACTGCATATTCAAGGTCGCGGCCAAATGGTTCCAGTACAGGAAAGATCACCCGGCTTTGTGAAGAGATCACAGTAAAGTTTTCGATATAATCGAAATAACCATCAGGCTGGGGATCGTTCTGGTTATTCAGCCGGTCAAGGTTTACCAGAGTAAGTATAGGCGTTCCCTGTTGAACTGATGGATGCGTGACTTCCACCGGTAAATATCTTTTTTGTCCCTGGCTGGGTTCTTCGTAAATGATATCCAGTTTAAAATCTTCTCTTTCCAGCTGTCCGAATCCAACACTGTAAACGTTCTTCATCATCAGGTCCCAAATAGGAAGATTGGGCCTTTGAGAAGTGGCTTTTAATAATTTTAAAAAAAGTACCGGTGTGGTATTTCCTAAACTGTCAGGAGGAATATCCTGGGAAAATTCTCCCACCTGGTATACCCTTCCATTATAGGTGTACTGGTAAGCTACACCCAATACTTCGTCGGGTTGCAAAGGTTGATTTAATGACAAAAACCCGATCTGCGGGTTATAATAATAATCTCCAGGCTGAAGTTTACGTGCAAATGTTTTTTCAAAATCCTGTACCGGCAGCATACCGTTCAATCCTGTTAGTATGCTTTGCACCTGGGTTGAATTCCGGGCGTTGGGTATGGAGGTAACCGTCTGATATAAATTATTGGTTTCGTTCTTTGGAAGTGTATCCTGCCCAACTAACCAGTTATTATTAAAGGGATCGTCTTCCCCAAGATCCATAAATGCAACGATGTCCCTGGTATCTGTTGTGGCACCCGTACGGTTGGTTACCCATACTTCCACTCTCTGTATCTGAATATTGGAACGCACAACAGGAAGGTCCTTCATAGCCGCATTATAATTTTCCCTGAAGTGCTGGGCCAAAAGAAAATGCCGGTTCTCCTCATATTCATCTGCCCTGATATTGAACATCTGCGATGCCGAGCCGCCTTGTAAACCCAGTGATTGCCTGGCTGAACGCTGATTGGCCAGTACCATGGTAAAATACATGCGTCCAAATTGTAACTGGGTCTTTACTCCAAATAATGATTGCGCACCGGGAATGAGGGTTCCTTTAGATGCAAAATTCACCGTTCCCATCTGGAACTGCTTGAGAATTTCATCGTACTTGCCCTGATAGTCAAATTTGATCTGGTTATCAAAATCAAAATTGGCCAGGGTATTATAATTAATGGGAAGATTGATCTTATCTCCGATCCGGGCATCTACCTGGAACTGGGCATTCATGTTAAAATCGAAGTTGCCCATTTTACGGGCTCTTTCAGGCAGGGTAGGATTTTTTATGTTCTGTCCCTGGTAACCTGCAGCAATATCTACGTTACCATTGGGCCTGATCTCCACTTTTCCATTTCCGGTGATCCGGTTCACCCAGTCTTTATTGAATCCGAATTTAGGTTTGTATCCCCTGCGGTTCAGGTTTGAGAGCAGGTTGGCCCGCTGGCGGAAGTAATCCACTTCATCCCTGCGGCCCCGGAGCCGTAAATATTCCTCCATGGTAAGGGTGGTAGGGATGCGGTAATATTTATCACCTACTTTTTCAATCACGTAATACTGGCGGGTCAGTGGATCGTATTCAATGTTTCGATCAACAAAAGCCGTATCCCTCAGATCAAAAGCATTACGGTTTGGATTGGTAAAATAGTCACCATACCGGTCGTATATGGGATACCTTGAAGTATCGGAAGAAGGCGTTGTATCCTGACTTTGATAAAATGGGGTAGCGTTCGCCTGTAAAGACAGGGCGGAAAGGACGCAAGCAGCCACCAGCGTTAGTAGTCTATTGAAAAAATTGGAAACCAAAGTCTATTTTCTCACAATTAGGTTTTCTTAAAAAAGGATATTAAAGGATCTGTAGCGCTTTTTTTATTAATAGTTCTACTCCGGCTGCGGGATCCTGCTCCAAAACTTTTTGAATAGCCTGATCTGCAGCCTGACGATTGATGCCAAGTGCAATCAGTGCATTTAACGCATCGGACTGCAAAGTATTGCCTTTAAGAGGGGAAATATTTAAACTGGATTCAGGGGGCTGTTTTGATAGTTTATCCCTTAGCTCCACAACTATCCTTTCGGCCGTTTTCTTACCTATTCCTTTTACACCTTCCAGCATTTTTACATTCCCCTGGATAATGGCGCGGCTAAGTTCATCCGGCTTCATATAGGACAGCATCACCCTGGCCGTATTGGCTCCTATGCCCGATATGGCTATCAGTTGCAGGAACATTTCCTTTTCCGCACCATCCGAAAATCCAAACAGAATATGGGCGTCTTCCCTTACGATCAAATGTGTCAGTAGAATCCCCTCCTCCATAGCCTGGATCCTGGAATAGGTATTCAGACTAATCTGAACCTCATACCCCACTCCGTTCACATCCACCAGAACATAGGAAGGTGTCTTCTTTTCGAATTTTCCTTTGAGAAATGCGATCATGGTGGCGAAGATAAGGACGGGGAGCGGCAATCGTGAATCGTGAACCGGGAATGCATCATGCTCAATTTTTAAATCCATTTGTTCCAGTCATTTTGGACAACATACTAAAACATCTAACCAGATATGACAATGCTGCTCTTTTCATCTGGGTTATTATGCTGCATCGTTCATCTGCCGGAAATAGTTTTGCTACTTATAACATTCTGTAACAAACAGTCTGGAGACTTTATATATATCAGGCTGATGATGGTTTAAACTAAAAAACATAATCAAATTAACTAAACACCCGTCATTTAGAATTGATGATTATCTCATTTTTAAAGAGAAAGCTCCCTTGGGAATGATTACAGATTCCCCGATTCACAATTCCCGATTCCCAACCATGTCCTGGGCCCTCATTCCGCTGA